>CBFDBN010000001.1:0-31580 GCA_965603055.1 uncultured bacterium
TGATCAACAGCGAAAGCCGCTCACTCTGTTCCACAATCACATCATAATATTTTTGGCGTCGATCAACGGATGGCACTCGTCCCCGCTGAAGCATTTCAGCCAGTTGCCGAATGGAAGTCAGCGGGCTTTTCAGCTCGTGGGAAATACCAGAAATAAAATCAGATTTCATTTTTGCCAGCTTCAATTCATGCGAGACGCTCCGAATAGTTAGAATTGAGCCAAATATGAGAATGCCGGCGATGAGCAAAAAGATATACAAATAGATGCTTCGCCGCGACGTCATAATAGTTTCGATGAGGTGTGGATTTTGATGGTAGAACTCCAATGTCCAATCGGGAAAATTGTCTGCGAATGTGGTTTTTAGCTGCAGTTTACTATCTTCAGGGAGTGACTCAGTTGTATTAAAAACAGACCGATTGTCTTTGTCAATCACTCTCCAGGCGATATTGTTTTTCACTAAATTTTCTTTTAATAAAGTTGAAGCCAGTGAATCTTTAATCGCATCAATCTGCCACAAAATACCGATATAAATTTGATCGTTATCAAATTTATTTTTCGACCGGGTCAGCAGCGAAATAAAATATTCCTGGTCGCTGATCGATAAAGAAAATCGATGATTCAGATTCGATTGCGACCTGATCCGTTCTGAGATAGTTCCGCTTGCTTCAGTCTGAAATTTCAATAACCGATCGGTGAGCATAACCTGGATGTTTTCCCCTGCCTCAATCCTTTTGAATGTATTGAAGTAGGAAGAATATGGAGCCGTTAGATTGACACATGAAAAAATTTTACTTAAAGAGTCCTTTAAAGCGCTGCTCCAGAAATGGTATTGTGATTTTTCTAATATCCAGTAACCAAGAAACAATTCATTAAAGGCATTTAGATAGGTTTGAATGGCACTAACCGTATCTTTTATGATCGAAAAAATAAAGCCTGATTCCATTTGCGCTGCTAATCCCAATGGAATACCGCTATAACTGTTTAAATTACCAAATTCTTGATGTAATTTTTGATAAGATTTGAGGGCATCACGAGGGTGATGGGCTTTTTTTTGAGCTCGTGCTATAGCGTTTAACACTTCTGCCTTTGATTGCTGATCCTGTGCCTGGTTGTATGCTTGCTGATAGTTTTCGATAGCCTGTTCAAAAGATTTTTGCTGGAATTCATTTTGAAGCCCTGCCCTAAAAGCCGGGGATGACAATGATTGGTGCTGTGCAGCAGAAAATTCGACATCATTTTTTAAAGTGAACAACAGGTGTGCCGTGAGCAGCTTAATATTTCCAGCGGATCGGTCGAATGAAAAGAGTCCTTCGACCCGGGGATATTTATTTTTTAAGGTGTCGGGCGAATCAATTATTTTTGGTTCGGCTGTTGATTGAAGCCAGTTGTCTATCGATTGCTCTATCTCAGTGAACTGATGATCCGTTGTTGCAATGATATGCTGGGCGATTTTCTGATTTTTATTGAACGACTGTTGCTCAAACAATGCCCGATCGTTCTGAATGCCGCGAAACGCAAAATAGCTTAATAGCAGACAGGGTAATGCGATACCAGATAAAAAGTAGAGCAAAATTTTGCTCTTTTGTTGTAATTCAATTTTCATGGCATTTTATTATACCCAAAATAAGAGAAAATGCTCCGAACCTTCTAAAAAAAATGATCGTTTTCTTAATTTTCTATTTGACATTTTGAATTTATTTTAATATATTCAATTCAATTTAAGAGAGGTTTTTTTTTTTGCTCTCTCGAACAATCATTTTCAGCAATTCTATCAAACGATTATACGATTGTGTCAAAATTACTTCAGAAAATTTTCTGGTATCTACTCTATCAAACCGAATACAAAACCTCGGTGACCTGGAGGAAAAACTTACCCATTCTATCCTATAAAATTTACCGGTTATGAACTGGAAAGAATCATTAACCCTGGAAGGAGACTGTTTATGGAGCATGCTAAAAAGCGACTTAACGAATCTGCACCGCTACGATGGGGCGTACTGGTCCTAATAAGTGGATTGATGTTTGCCACTTATTGGTTTCAGGACTGTCTTGGACCCCTGAAAAGCTTGATGGAAAGCCAGCTTGGTTTCGACAGCAGCGAGTTTGGTTTGCTGATTGCTTCGACTACCTGGGCAAATCTTGCCCTGATGATAATTGTCGGGGGTATAGCTCTGGATAAATGGGGCGTCCGCAAGACTGGTGTAATCTTTGGCGCTCTGGCAACGGTCGGGGCTTTCATTGTTGCTTTTGCCAGCAAAGGTATTTTCGGGCAGGACGAAAAAACAATGCTGACCTGGATGATAGTCGGCAGAATCCTATTCGGGACAGGTCTTGAGACTGTATGTGTGATGGTTTCCAGGACTATAGTCAAATGGTTCAAAGATAAAGAATTGGCGCTGGCTATGGGTATTAATGTTGGCTTTGGTCGACTGGGAACCGCGGGTGCCATCTTATTAGGAGTCGGCATAGCAAATGGTAATGTACACACCGGTCTTTCTTTTGCAGCATCATTGATCGGTCTTGGCTTGATTATGTTTCTGATCTATCTGATACTCGATGTGAAATTTGACAAACGGGAAAAGGCGCTTTCTGGATCCACCGGAACTTCCGATGAAGATGGGTTTAAATTCAAAGACCTTACCGGCTTGCTTACCAACCATTCATTCATTTATATCGCGGCGCTCTGTGTTGCTTTCTACGCAGCAGTGTTCCCGTTCCTCCAGTATGCTCCTGATCTGCTTGTAAACAAATTCGGATTCACTCTAAAGTTACCGGATTTAAGTGGAATGTCTTTCTGGGAAAAATTATGGGAATATTTCCATAACGCCCCCACAGTGACCAGCTTCATTCCTTTTGGAACGATACTGTTTACCCCGATTTTCGGGAGATTGGTTGATAAAAAAGGGAAATCTGCCAGCCTGATGATTTTAGGCTCTTTGCTGTTGATTTTTGCCCACCTTTCACTATCCGTGTTCAACAACGTTGCTCTTGGTTACATGGGGTTGTTTGCCATTGGTATTGCTTTTTCATTGGTACCTGCCGCGATGTGGCCGGCTGTCGCCAGGATTGTTGCCGAAAATCGCTTGGGAACCGCGTATGCGACGATGTTCACCATACAGAATTATGGTCTGGCAGCGTTCTTTTGGGGAATAGGGAAAATGGTTAACGTGATGAACCCCAGGATCGTGGAACAAATACAGAATACCAGGGATATATTGAAAGATGCCGGTGTAAGCATGGAGAAGATTCCACAGATAATCGATAAATTGAAGGTATCAGTTGATATTCAGTGGATCAATGCGCAATTGGTAGATGCTGGTGTGAGTATGGAGAACATTCCACAAATAATCGAGAAATTGAATAACGCTGGTGTAATTCCACCTTATGACTATACTGTGCCAATCCTGATGCTTGTATTCCTGGGAGTAATTTCTATCTTTCTTGCATACCAGTTGAAGCGCGCCGACAAAAGGCAGGGCTATGGTCTGGAACTGCCATCCGGGCAGGAGAACTAGTTAACTCGTTGGGTGGAACTTCTACTATTTTCGTGGAAGTTCCACTCTCGAGAAAATAGGAAGACCATCGCTCTTTCAAACACATTTTTAAATAAAATTCTTATCCTCTATCGTTGTTGTCTTATCAAGAATAATCACGTTATTTGTCCAGCTAATTTAAACGTTTTCTTCATCTCCTGTTCCATTCCAACCCGACATAAGCTAACAAAAGCTCCTTTCAGTCCTTCAGGGCAATCAGGCTTCCCCCGTTTCAATTCATCCACCATCTCGAAAAAACTCCATTTCTCCTCCAATGAAAGGTTCGAGGTGATGTCATCAAAAGAATCATAGACTCCCTTTCGTACTTCCGATGCCAGTTGTGGATCTGTTATTTTAAAATAGTTCTCTGCATTCGATACTCGATCAAGAAAAATTTGGTCGGGAATCACGATTTCTTTGATCGGGCGCAGTGATTGCTCAATTTTTTTACCGATATTTAGCGGATCATGATTTTCATCATAACCATTCTTATCAAATTGTATGGCACAAAAGCATTTCTGTTTTTCTCGTGAGGATTGCACCCTGATTATTTTGCCAGAACAGTGGAATGGCAGCTTACCAGGAAAGACGATTTCGACATCCGTTATTTTTCGATGATTATCATCGAAAAATAACTGGTGGCTAAAAGTATACCCCAGCAGACCCCCCTGGCTGATATTTACGACATCAACGGAAAATTTATCTCCCCCATTCAACATAAACTGAACCCGGGGCTGATTTTTCCGATCGGGACAGTACCGATGATGTTTTCTTCTTTCTATAATTTTTTCAGCCTGCTCTGCCATTTGATTTTTTTGCTCAAATTGGTCTTTAGTTTTGTGTTAAATTTATGGATTGCAATTAATCGTCGGGCGTAGCGTGTGGGGCGCAAAGCGTAACGGTACTTATTTTGCGCCCTACTCGCTACGCGCCACGCCCAACGCTCTACGCCCCACGCCCTACATCTCAGACTCACCAATCTTCACATCCCTCGTTGCCCTAACTTTTTTCAAGTTATCCATCAATTCCCGGAATGAAGAAGGATGGACGAGTAAATAGCGCTGGGTATAACAGGTTGTCCAGCAGCCGTGACAGCTTCGATATTCTTGAATTCTTTGATGATACCTTTCATTCGAAAAAATATGATCCAGACCGGTTTCAAAAATATTGCCGATTGGCGAGCCATAACAGAGGTGGACATCGCCATTCTCCATAATGGTTACTCTTGTCGATAAAACCGGGGAGTCCACAAAAGCACAAATATTTTTCTGATTACCGGCAATAAATGTTTCAATCCCTTCGATGAATGAATTCAAATTCATGATGTCAGGATTATTTTCCAAAAATTCAAGGAGTTTTGCCAATCGATTTCCCGGGTGCAGGCGTAAATCATCATCGGATCGAGTCGTTGCTGTTAAGGTATGATACAGACCAATCGTAACTTTCCAGTCGAGATCTCGGGCACGCTGGATTAATTCGGGCACCTGATCTAAATTTAAATTATTCAGCACAATATTGGCATATAACAGCGATTTTGAGCCGTTTCGATTTTCAGACAGCCATTTCATGTGACCCAATACAGTGTCAGAAAAATTTTTAACGCCTCGAAGCGAATCTCCAACAGTCCCAAAGCCATCCAGTGAAGTTTGAATGTTGATGTTATTTTCCAGCGCTATCGCTCCCATTCGTTGGATTATTTCAGTCTTGTTGTAAAGCCCGGTTACCAGCGTTGTGGCAATCGAGAATGTTTGTTTGGCTTCGATCAAAATTTTATCAAGATCCGGCACCAGCGTGGCTTCACCGCCGGAGATAAAACCGATATAAGCGCCATAGTCTCGAAGCTGTTCCGCCACGATTTTAAATTGCTCAAAGCTCATGCTTGGCGGTTCCGTCTTTCGATCGTACACACTGCATTGGCGACACCGCTGGCTGCACAGCCGTGTCAATCGAATTTCAGTGCTCGAATTCAGCGGGCGTCGTTTGATAGCATGAGCAATTCCTTTAATTGTCGGTTTTATCCACTTCATTTTAATATGATTTATTAAATCCTGGTTTTATTGGAAAAAATTACTAACTTTTAATTTGTACATTCTTCGTTAACAATTTTAGATCACTTTAAGTACTTTAAACTTTAGAACACTTTAAATACTTTCAACTTAAGTCACTGCGATTCAGCTCTCCGGAACGTTGTTACCTCTTGAAAATACTTCCGATCTTTCCAGATGAAATGTCCCAGGCTGCCCAATAATCCAGTGAAAAATACATAAGGTATCTGAGCCACTGTCCAGATTGGAAAATATTTTAATAAATCAGTTCGTTGATAAACAGTTGCCGCTTTTAACGTTATTAAAAATTCTATAAAAAACTTAACAAACAAGCTCAAAAATGGTATTGTTATAGAATGGTGTATTAAAGCATAAATTGGTGTGCCCAGTATCACAATTGCATTCATCAAAAAGACACTCATAATAAAGAAAAAAAATCCTAAATTTAATTTAAGTTGATAAGAACCATTTGATGCCCATCGTTTGCGCTGGTTCAGAAATGATTTCAGAGTTTTTTCCGGCTCTGCCCAATTGAATGCCCCCGGCGAAGCTGCGAACTTAATTTTCCAATTAGTGAATTTCCGAATCAATTGAAGCAACAGCACATCATCCCCTGAAATTCGGTGTTTAATTTTCTCATATCCGCCAACCGCATCAAAAGCGGAACGACGGTAGCCAATATTTTGTCCCGAAGCTGCTAAAGCACAATCCAGGTTTAATGATCCCTGCGCCGCTCCCATAAGTGATAAAAAGTCCATGGCTTGGAGTTTCTCAAACAGCGAGTAACGGTTCTGTTTATTGCCCAATTGTGAAAAACCCACCACCATTCCCACATCATCTGTAAAGCAGGAAACCATGGTCTCGATCCAGGTGGATTTCACATGACAATCGGCATCGGTGGATAAAATGATCTCGCCCCGGCTTTGTTGAATTCCCTGGTTCAGGGCATTTTTCTTAGCAATTAAACCGATCTCTTTGTCCGATTCTACCCAAATCTGCTTAATGTTTTTGAATTTTTTTACATAGCCGTCAACTATCTCACCGGTTCGATCTTCTGAGCTATCATTTGCAATGATGATTTCATAAAAAGATGGCGGATAGCTTTGATCAGCCAGTTCAGCCAATAAGGTCCCGATGTTTTTTTCCTCATTCCGAGCCGCGACCACGACCGAAACATAATATTTTTTGGTTGCTCGATGTTTATTTGGAAAAAAAAGCCCGATTAAAAAAAACAGTAAAATGATAAAGTAAATCCCGGTAATCAATCCAAACAAAAGATTAAACAATCGTAGCTCCTGACACTATGATAGAAAATAAATCCCGATCATTACTATACTCGTCAAGGTTTAAAATAATAACTATGCTATAAATTAAAAATATTTGAACACCTGTCAGAATATCGTAGCGCGTTGGGCGTGGAGAGTAGGGTGCAGTCGTGTTCACATAATTTCTTATGCCGTACGCGCTACCATTACATCCACATAAGCCATTCGAATTGCATTAAAATATATTCTTTCTGGTGTTACAAAATAATCCTTAACAAATATGTAATGTCGGGTTTGAATAAACTGTTTAAGGATTAGAATGAAAAATAATTAATTAATAAAAAACTCTCCGTTTCCTCAGCGATTTCAGCGATCTCTGCGGCTGAATTACATTTTTTAGGAAAATTTCACTTATATTGACGCCTATTACAAATGAGCAGATGATCACACTGATGAAAGTTCAAAAATTATCAGGGTGTTTCTTCATTCTGGGTGGGAACAAGTTATCAAATAATCCTAAATTGGTATTTGTAAAACCTTAATCAAAAAGGTTTAATAAGCTGACGCTTCAAACGTATCATCTTTCCACTGAAATTTTCCCACCTGCCCCCATAGTCCAAAAATTACCACATAAGGCACATGTAAAAACATCGCCAGTGGAAAAACAGTTAAAGCCCTTTTATAATGAAAAATGTCCGCAAATTTACAGAGCAGCATAAATTCACTAAAACTTTTTACTACCCAGCATGTTAGCCAAAGCCAGAACACATTGGACAGAAAAATTGAAACCGGTAATAATGTCAACAAAATCAAATTGAACAAATAAACTGCAACAAGAGATAATTTTAACCCGCTTGAATAATACTTTCCTTTTGAAGCATGTCGAATTCGCTGGTTTGCCAGTTGCTTGAAATGATCTGGAGCTTTCGAGCGAACAAGCGTTTCACGATCAATGGCATATCGAAATTTCCAACTGGTTTTCTGCCTCACCAGGTGTAAAAACAGATCATCATCCCCGGAGATGAAATTTTGAATTTGCTTAAATCCATCAACCGAATAAAAAGTTTCCTTTCGATATGCCAGGTTGCGTCCATTGCAGGTCATTGGTTTGCCCATCCCAAAGCTGCCTGCTGAAACGGCTGCCAGTGAGAGGGAATCCAGTGTTACCAGTCTTGAAAATATTGTTTCTCTCGCATCTTTGACTAACGGAGAAAATCCGGCGACTAAACCGACTTCTGGCTCAAAATAACTTACCATTGCTGCTATCCAGCCCGGTTTTGGAATGCAGTCGGCATCGGCTGTTAAGATGATATCCCCTTTTGCTGCCCTTATGCCCTTGTCTAAAGCGTGCTTTTTCGGTGAAATTCTATCAGGCAATTCCTTTACCATTATTAATTTTGCATTCCGATACTGCTGACAATATTGATCAACAATAGTCGCTGTTTCATCCGTTGAACGGTCATCAACGATGATCACTTCATATCGATCGGACGGATATGATTGATGAACCAATGCCTGCAAACAGTTCCCGATATTTTCTTGCTCATTTCGAGCCGCAACAACCACTGACACATCAAATTGAATTTTATTTTTTCCTGGTTTGAGAAAGAACAATCCCCGGTGTAGTAAAAATATCAAAATAACATATCCAAAAGTTAGCAAAATTGTCAGAGAAAATAAAACTATTAGCATGAAAGATCAATGGCTGCGAGTCGTAGGTTCAGAGAAGATAATTTTTAGTCAGAAGTTTAAAATATCAGTGCATTGATAACTATTAACTTCTCAACTCATAGAACATAATTTTATAAGGTAAGCTATATAATCGCCAACGGATTCTATTATTTTATCTGTTGTTTTTTAATAAGTTGGATATTTATAATTGTTAACAAGTCTAATATTTTTAGCTATGACTTACTTGAAAATATTAGACTTTTTCCTTTTTGATAATCTGTTTTCCTCAATAATATTTTTTGCCTTTAATCAGCTTTTTTCATCGTATCCGGAATTATCTTCCAGCCAGGTTTGTAACAATTGGATTGCAACTTTGTTTTTGAGGCGCCAAACAGATTTTTTATGATCAGATATTTCAACATCGGTATTTGACATTTGCCCGGTAAATTTTTCCGGTGCATTATCTGATTGATAGTCTGATTGAATAATCCATCCAATATTATTAATGAGATTACTACTCTAAAAACCGATTCCATCGCTAAAATATATCTGGCTCGTTCCATAAAAACAAGAAGTTATATAAGCGATGGAATCGGTAATTGGCTAATCCATCTTTTTATAGTACACTTACTAATATAACAAAAAATTTTTAAATAGCAATGATTTTATTTATGAATTGAAATAAATTTTAGCCCTTTTTCTTTTAATATTTTTATTACCGGACTGGATATTTTTACTGTGCGTTCACTTTTGATATGACCATCGTGAAAAACAATAATATCGCCACCTGAAGTTTTAGTTTCAATGAGTTTTAAGATAAATTTATCCGACACGTGTTCATCGAAATCATAACTCATTACACTCCACAACACCAGCTTTAAATCAAATTCCTGACAAACCTGGATTAGTCGGGGAGAAAATATCCCATAAGGCGGTCGAAAATATCGTACTGGCTTGTCAATAATTTGTTCAACAATGAATTTGCTTTTTTTTAATTGCTGTCGAATAAAAGCTTTTGATTGGTAAAAAAGGCGCTTATGCTCAAACGAATGAATGCCAATCGCATGTCCTGATTGATTCATCTGCTGAATAATTTCAGGATACTGCTGTGCTCTTTGCCCAACAACAAAAAAAGAAGCCCTCGTCTGTTCTTTTTCCAGAATAGCTAAAATTTGTGGTGTAAAAATTGGATCGGGTCCATCATCGAAGGTCAGAAATATTTTATCCTTTGCGTTAGCATCTTGCCAGAGAATTTGTGGGAAGAGTGTAAATAAGGCCGGCGGAACTCGGTAAATTTTCATCGCCCCTTCCATTCAAATTTGCCCACTATGCCGGCAAATCCAACATAAAGAATATAAGGAATCTGCAATATTTCGGTGAGCAGAAAATACTTTCTCAAGTCCTGCCTCCCAACCAGAGCCGTTCCTTTAAATATCAGCAAGAAATCGACTATCAATTTGATAAAAAATGCGACTGCTGGATAAGGGTAATGAAAAATAAATAATAAGGAAAAAGGGAGCGAAATGAATAACAAAAGATAAAAAATATATGTTGCTAATAAAAATAAAACCAGGGAAGCTTTTTTATAGACCAGTCCTTTAGAAGCCCAACGAATTCTCTGGTTGAGGAATGAAAAAAAATCAGAAGTCGGATGAGTGTACACAAAAGTATTTGGAGATATACAAGCTCGGGTTTTCCAGTCGGTCGTTTGATCGATTTTTTGCAACAACAGGTCATCATCCCCACTGATCATGCGATTTTCGCCTCGATACCCGCCAACCTCTTTAAACACACTGCATCGAAAGGCTAAATTAGCACCATTGGCAATGATGGGATCGCCAGCGCCAATGCTGCCAATCCCAGCCGTAGTCAATCCAAGGAATTCAAGCGATTGGATTTTATGAAAAAAATTTTTTTCTGAATCTTTTAAAAAGCCCACGTAACCGATTACCATTCCCACGTCGCGCTCAAAATGAGTCATCATCTCTGAAATCCAATTGGGAGAAGTCCAACAATCAGCATCGGTCGTAACAATGATTTCACCTTCAGCCGCTGCTACTCCTACCTGAAGCGCTCGTTTTTTAGGAGATACACCGGCTGGGCACTGCCCCAAATAAATAAGTCGGATATATGGATATTTTGAAGAATAGGACTCAACGATTTCACCGGTTTTATCATCAGAATCATCATCGATAACAATAATTTCTAATTTATCTTTGGGATAATTTTGGATCAACAGCGAATTGAGACATGTTGAAATATTATGTTGTTCATTTCGGGCTGGAATCAGAACGGTTACCAAAAATTGCTTTTTGTTTTTGCCTGGCTTTAATTGAAACAGACCCTGGTAACAATAGAATATTTTTGATGCATAAATTAGTGTTAGTACAGTGAAAAGAATTAAAATGAAATAAAACATCAATCTCTCAATCAAATAAATTTTTGACTTTGTTTTTTCTCTGCGACACTCTGCGATCTCTGCGGTTTTAATCTTCCTGGTTATCTTTAATAACCGATAAGAGGCGATTCGCCCCTTGCGAACGTCATTTCTGGGGGGGGATATTTTTTTCACTATTATTCTTCTGGAAAATCAACCGATATTTCAAAACCAATACCAGACCAACCATGCTTGGGATCAACAAGTTAATTAAAAAAAGTAAAATCGAAGCATTAAAAGCTGTAGACTGTTGAATCCCAATTTTCCCCAGGAAAAAAATAGCAGCGCTTTCCCGAATACCCAGGTCACCGAAAGAAATCGGCAGCATCGATTTGACCAACATGGCAGCGGCTATCGCCAGAAACGCCGGCAAAAGCGGAGCAGTTTCAAACGAACAGACCAGAATATAAAATTGAACCAGGAAGATAAAATAAAAGCAAAAGGTCATGAGTAACAAATTTATTGCCTGGCGTCGATGAAAATGATCCAGGCTGCTCATCAGAGCTTTTATCTTCTCTCGAAATGGCAGAATGATATTCAGGCTGTACAAAAAGCCCTTAATGATTTCAGGGTGAAATAATACATAATAAACAACAATCAATGCAATAATCGTGAAGATAACAATTGGCACCATCGTGTATAAATACAACTGTTTGCTCACAAAAAACATCAATCCAATTGCCCCCCAAAAAATCACCACTGCGAGAGAAAAAAGTTTATCAATAAAAGCAATGCCAAGCAAGCTAACCCATGAACAGTCCTTTATAAAAAAAGCACGCCCAAACTCTCCCAGTCGTCCCGGTGTGACAAATCCGAAGGTAAAACCAGCTAATAAAGATTGAAACGTTTCCCGGTTGCTGACCGGCGGCTTGAGTAATCTCACCAGGTAGCGCCATTTATAAAATTGGATGTAGATATTTGGGATCAGAAGCCCCAGGGCTAAAAAAATACAAAATAGCTTTGCTGATTCATAAGCGGCAACCAATTCGCCTATTTGTAACCGGCGAAACAGCATGATCATAACAAGAAGGGCAATGGAAATTTTAAGTGTAAAAACCAGTACCCGTTTAGAGATAAACTTTTTGGTTTTCGGTACAGTTTTGACAGATTGGGATTGATCCCTGTTTTTGAAGGACTCCATCTCTGAACTTGTTGTATCCATCGGATTTCCAGATTTTTTCAATATCTGTTGATTGACTTATATTACCAAAATTAAATTCACCATTCTTATCAAAACAACAGGGAACCACCCTGCTATCCGTTAAAATAACAGTGCTATACCATAAACGAATGCATCGATTTTTAGAACGATTATTCAAATGAATTCTATCATTTTCAAATTGATAACGACGCCAATCTGGATTGGCTGGTAAAAATATCACACCATCATCCCGGGATTCAACTTGAAAGGTCTTAAATAACAATCGATCGACCTTCAATTCAACCGCCAGTTTTTTCATCTGTTCAATCTGATGTTCGTTATGTTTCATTACCAGGCATTGAATTAGAACCTTTGGCGTCCTGGCGTGAAGCTTATTTTTCACTTCGACCAGGGTTTTGATCCCCATGATAACCTGGTTAAAGTCACCCCCTTTTCGATATTTAGAATAGGTTTCTTGATCTGCACCATCCAGCGAAATGATAATGCTATCCAGTCCACTGGTTACTAATTTTTGAACAAATTCTTTGTCAGATAAAAAATGGCCATTAGTACTGGTGGTGACATAAATTCGCTTGTGTTTGGCAATTTCAATGAATTCAATCAGGTGTGGATTCAAAAATGGCTCGCCCTGGTTGAACAGCAAAAGATACCAGGTTCGGTCGCCAATTTGCTCGATGACTGTTTTAAATAAATTCAAGCTTAAAGAACTTTGCTCTCGGTCTACCTTGCCCATACCAGTCAGGCACTGCGGACAATGCAGGTTACAGCACACCGTCGGTTCAACTGTTAAAATAAAAGGGACACCCCAAACAAAGCTTATTTTACTAAGGATTGATAAACCAAAAGCTGTTAAAGCCTTAAAACAGTTAAAAATCCTTTTCACCGAAGCCGCTTTGATTACACGCCCCCAAACAATCTCTTCATTTCCCAATTACCGATTCCTCAATTACCCAATCCACGCTCGATCTTCCCAATCGAAATTTTCAACCGACGCCTCACATCATCGGGCAGGGCTTCATCCTGTAATTTTTTCAGCGCATTAAACGAAGTCTTTGTTTTGAATTGCCCAAGGATATCAATCGCTTTTTTCTTAATAAAATTATTCTTATCGGACAGCAGTTTAATTAATATGGATTCAGCTTCCATGTGCCCGGTGCCAATCTCTTTTAGGATTGAAAGCGCATTAACGCGGATATAATCAGCCTGGCTGAGATCAGCCGCGAATCGAACCGCAATCGGAATTGCACGCTCATCTTTCAACTGTCGAAGCGAATGAAAAGCCGCTGTCCGAACGATATCATTGTGCGAGTCCTTATCGACAAATTTGCTAAAAAAATCAAAACTGCTATCGTCTGGAGTATTTGATAGTGCATAAAGCGCTTCGGCAACGACTTTGTAGCTGGAATCCTGCCTGGCAATTTTTCTAAATAATGGATTTAGCTCCTTTTCATAATAATAGCCCAGTGCCAGAATCGCGGCAACTCGTACTGCCGATTTGCGATCGCGGCAGGCTGTTATCAAAACCTGTTTGGACTCGGGTCGATTATAGTCGATGAAGTCGATCAGCAGATAGGCAGCTTCTTTTCGTATTGCCCAGAATGGATCGTCTGCTACACACTTTTCTAAAGCTAAAACTGTCTCCAACGTGTCAAATGTTACTTTTTCCAATTCTGCTAATGCGTTTAAACGGGCAGCAACATGTTGGTCATGAAGTAATTGATAAATCCATTCATCCTGGGATTTGATGAAATTTATCTCTTTCAATATCCAGTTATTTTTATCAAAGCGAATCAGCCGTGGGCGGCTATCGATTGAAAATTTGAAAGTATCTTCTCGTGTTTTTAGAAATATATTTTCACTTATTCGCGTCGTTTCACCGATGATCTCTATTCCAACCGGCATTTGAAAAATCCGGGGCACCAAACCCAGTGAGTCTTCCTGAATTTGTCGAACATAGAGCTGGACTTCTTTTTTTTCAGCGATCCATCTTGAGGTAATGACGAATTTTGGATGCCCGCCCTGGTAGAGCCATTGATTAAAAAACCAGTCCAGTTTTTTGCCACTTACCTGTTCCACCACCTGTTGGAAATCAGAGGTGATAACTGATTGAAATGCGAATCGATCCAAAAAAGTTTTTAAACTGGTAAAAAAAAGCGAATCGCCAATCACGCTGCGAAGTGAATGGAGAACCATTGCGGCTTTCTGATATTCAATGTAATTGAACATCTCCTCGGGGTGGAGAAAATTTTTGAAAACAATGGGCTGATGAAACTTTTTATCGACCATTTCGAGGTAATATTTTTGGTCTTGATATATTGCATATTGTGCCTCATCAATTCCTGAGTCAAATTCTTTGAAAAGAATCTCTGAGTATGTGGCGAAACCTTCGTTCAACCAGATATGACTCCAATCCCGGCAAGTGACCAGGTTGCCGAACCACTGGTGCGCCAACTCATGAGCGACTAAATCATCGCTGGAAACATCCCGGTGGGCACGATCATCGTGAATGGTTCGATCGTATAATGAAGTGGCGCTGGTATGTTCCATACCGGCTGCCTGGTAATCAGCGATAACGATCTGCGCATATTTGTCCCACGGGTATTGATAGCCAGACATTTCCTCAAAAAATTTTATCATTCTCGGTGTTTTTGAAAATGAGTTTAAAGCGATTTCAACTTGATCTTTGTAGACATAATAACTTAAAGGAACATTCTCACAGTTATCTAAAATTTCGCTATATTCGCCCGCAACAATCGAAATTAAATAAGTTGAATGAGGTTTTTCCTGCAGCCAATGAAATTTTTTATTATGGTTTGTTCGATTTTGATTCACAGAAAGTAATTTGCCATTGGATAAAAGAAAAAAATTATCAGCTACAGTGGCAATAATTTCACTGGTTACTTTATCGTCCGGCTCATCGTAACAGGGAAACCAGCAGCGAGCTGAAATCGGCTCTGAATGAGAATAAATTTGATAGGGAATTTCAGGATTATCTTCGGTTGGTTGGTTGAAATAGAAACCATCAGCAGGCTTTGTGAAATAAGAAATAACAATCGTTATGGTATCTGTAATTTCATAATTTTCAGGTAAAGCAATAGCAACTGTTTCGGAATCGGCTGTGAAAGCAAGTCCCCTTCGATTGATTAAAGTGACATCTTGAATTTCCATGTCCCTGGCATGGAATTCAACAGTTGAAAAGTTTTTGACCAGCGGTACAACAGTAATAGTCGCTTTCCCAACAACTGATTTTTGTAAAAGGTCTATGTTTAATTCCAGTTTAATATGCTGGGTATCATAATTTCTTTGAATTGTCGGCTTATAAGATGCCAGGGTGGGGGTGGTAAAGATAATGAAAAGGAAAAGTATCCAATAATATCTTTTCAAACCAGGATTATATCGATTCACGGTCGTCATTTAATAAAATCACAGCAGTTTATAGTTAACAACTCACAATTTACCAACATAAAGTTAAATGTTTGTACTGAATTACAAGTTGATCTGTTCCCCCCGGTATAATAATAGAATATGGCTTTGTAGTTATTTTTTCAGTAATATCCCACAAGGAGAAAAGGAGCAAGCAATGTATAAACGGAGTTTCATTACCTCCAAATAATACCTCCAAAAATTTCTCCGTGAATCTCTGTTAACTCTGTTACTCCTTGTAAGTTTTTTTTTCAAATTATGAAATTCCGATACAATAAAAAAACCAGCTTCTCAAAACAGTCAAGAGCTGGTTTAATCATCGAAATCGATCTGCTTACAAATGTTTCACTCTCCAGCAACGGCAGATTTTGGCTCCATGTGCAAGATGTTGTTCTGATTGATCTGCATCATCGAAGAATGATATGCTGCAACTCGATTTCGACCTTCAGCTTTTGCTCGATAAAGAGCACGATCAGCGAATTCGATTAACTCCCGGGAATTAGTAGAATCATCGGGTAAAGTTGCCAGTCCTAAAGAGATCGTCAGGTTTTTATTGGGCTGGTATTGCTCTTTCGGAAAATGTCTCAACTCGATGGTTCGTCGTAATTTCTCCGCTACCTGGTCAGCATGGACTTTGTCGATTTCTGGAAGCAGAATGACAAATTCTTCACCACCATACCTGGCGACAATGTCTGCTTTGCGAAGATTCGACTCGACCAGGTAAGCGACTTTTTTCAAAACGTCATCACCCAAAAGATGTCCATTGATGTCATTATAATTCTTGAAGTAATCAATATCTACCATTAAAATAGACAACGGACGTCGATATCGTTTTGCCCGTAAAACTTCCCTATCAAATCGCTGGTTGAAATAGCGTCGATTGTAAAGACCGGTTAAATCATCGGTAATCGAAAGTTCTTTGGTATGCTGAAATAGCAGCGACTTGTCCAGCACCTTGGCAATTTCCAGGGCGATTTTTTTGAAAAAATATCTTTCTTCCTTGTGGAATCCGTTAGTTTCATTTCGATAAAGACTAAAAACACCGAGCGGATGATTTTTTCTCAATAAAATTGGAGCTGCAATGAATGAACCGGCTTTCGGCTCTCCACCATAGAATTGAAATTCCGACGAAGCACTAATATCCGGGACGTAAATCGTTTGTTCAAACTCTAATGCCTTCCCAAAGATGTCTTCGCCAAATTTAAACGAAAATTGTGAATTACCGTTTTTAAGAAGTCCAAAAAATGTAGATAAAGTGAGTGTTGAAAGCGATTCATCTAACAAGAAAATTCCGAAATGATCAACTTTAATTTTCTTTTGAAATAAGCTTTTAAATGATTTAAGGATTTCATTCAGATCGAAGGTTTTACTAAGCGTTAGACTGATCAGGTATCGGGAATTAAGCTCAGAAAAACGCTTTTTCAGATCCAGGTTAGACGCCTTGATTTCAGAGTATTTTTTTTGAAGTTCAGCAAGCTGATCTTTTAAGTTGTCAAAACTTTCTGCCATGAATCAAATCTCTCCCTGTTTACCAATGGCAAGATGACAAATCCTGTAATGAAGATATCAAGCAACAGCAGAACTTCAACTATAAGCCTTATGCTTCAGCCGTTTCTGTTTTCAGGTCATTGTTTAGATACTGAATTAATTTTTTATATTTATTGTTCAAGCTGTCATTGGTTTGTGCTCTGAAATAAAAGTTGTAAAACGGCTCCCGCATGTCATGATCAAAGCAAATTTTCAATGAAGCCCGGCTTTTTTGACATAGAAAGGTGGTTGTAAGATGAAAATCATTATTCAGGTCAATAACTATGTCGTATTCTGTTGCTAATATCTTTTGTTTTAGTTCTCTTTTGGGAAGTCCCAAAAAATTTACGTCTCTGTCTGATACAAATATTGTGCCAAAATTATGATCACCATTGAGTAAGCTTCGATAGCTCTCTCTCATTACAAATTGGAACTTAGCATTTGAAAAGTCATCCATCAGCTTTTTTAAGAATTTTCGAGCAATGCCAAAGTCCTCTAACTTATCAGGCATAAAGACTAAAATTGACCGGGCTTCAGCCAAAGTGCCAAATACATCTACGACATGGTCACTTTTCCTGAACTTCGCAGTAATTTTTAGGAAGGGAATTGTAAATTTCTCCATGTTACCATCAATTTTTAATTATTCCATCTAGCGGGAGATTTAGAAAGTAACAATATAAAATAATTAATTTAATAAGTCAATAGTAAAATGCACATTTTAATAACTTAATATATATTGATCATAATTTTATCGAACAGTGTCATTCATTACCAATTCGTTTCAAGTTGACCGTGTATGTAATGAATTCTTTTTCCGGGATCGCTATACGATCGCCTTTCAACGGGAAAACTGGGATATGATTGCGTTGATCCATACTTTAATGACAGGTTTAAAAAATTTGTAATGCTCCATTGAATCCTGATATAACTTCTTGTTCCGATTCCATTGAGCATCTGGTTGGTTAACATTCCTGGAATATCATGTTCAAATTGGTAAAGCCGACTTTCATAATTATCTGTATCGAAAAAAGTAAGCCGCGCAGCTACATCCAAATTCGGACGTACTTTTAAGCTCGCATCTTGATATAGCAGTATGCCTTGAAAATTATAAGGATAACGAGAATCTAATTGGCTGTTGTAATGGTAATCTATCCAGTTCTTTTCTACACGACATCTCAATCTAAGAATTGATGAAGGCTGAAAATCCAGTTGCAGTCTAAGGTTTTTTTTATCACGAGGTATTACCTGTTTAAATAAGCTGTTGTACGATTCTTTTTGTTCAAATTTATATTGAACTGATAATAGCAAATTTTTAATAATCTTGTGCTCAATTCTAAAAAGGATATCTTTTCCATTTGATGGCATGGGTATGCGATAAGTACGCCAGGGGAATTTGAACTGATCGAAGTAGACCCTAATTTTTAAATTTTTAATTGGCTTGATTTGAAATCCGGTATAAATTCCTTGTTCATTTTGTGGATTATCGCTGCTTTCACTGAAGCTATTTCCATAAAAGCTGATAAAATCTTTTGAATATTTTCTGCCAAGAACGATAAAATCCAGGTATTGAGATTCCATTAGAACGCCAGATAATAATCCAAAACCTTTGTTCTTAGAACGTGCTATTTCTCCGAATAAATTAAATTGCCCCAGGATCAAATTATAGTCAATTCCAATTAGCTCATTTATTTTGCCTTCAAAAGAAAACCGATGTAAATTTTCATCCTGAATGGCTGCTACTCGATTGAAAATTGATCGATAATAAGTTGTTCCCAGTGAAAAATTGGGTGCCGGTTTGATCAAAACACGACCGCCAATTAGCTGCTCATTCAATCGATCTTTCTTGCTCATCTCCACAGCATTGCGATGGTAGCCTGAAGTGTAAAAATTTTTTACAGTCCCATCATCATTTAAGGTGGCATCCCGTTGAGTGTCGGAAATGAATAAGAAAAACTGGTAAATTTTGAAACAAAATTGACCCGCTACCCCGTAAAGTGAAGCATTTTCGTCCACTATCGTATACTCCAGCAACTCTCTTTCACGCCGCCTGGCTGGAAAAATGGGATCACTTCCTTTATAATAACCATAAGGACTGCTAAAGATCAATCCCCGGGCAAATTCTAAGCGATAGTTACCTATTATCAATCTGTCTTTATTAGAATTACCGCGATAACTTAGAAAATATAGTCTCAAATCATCGATTCGATGTTCTCCGCTATCTTTTTCTAATAGCAAACCAGCCCGAATAATCTTGCCATAATTTATGTTAACCCGATTATATATTTTTGTCGGTGAAAAATAAGAAGCACTATCTTCACCACTTCCCGGTTTTTCGATTTTTCTAATAAATCGAGTTTTGGCTGAAACAGAAAATTGCCTTCCCATCTTTGAAGATGAAACCGTGAGATATTGTTGGAGAATTAAAATTAGGTCGGGACTTATATTTTCTACCTGTGTTAATTCTTCAACAGTTTTGAAACTTCCGTACTGTTCCCGATAACTGCTAATCGAAAAAGCCAGGACATTTGATATCCAGGGAAGGACTGCCAGTTGTTCTGCTGTTGCGTGATTGAGATCAATGGGATTTTTTTCTAATTCAGCCAGCATTTCCAGCAAGTCGGAAATATCCGAATATTCTCTTTGTCGCTCCAAAAGTTGATCGATCTCTGGTTCCTGGGCTAATAGTAATGAAGAGAAACAAACCAAACAGATGACTATAAATTTTAGCTTATCACTCATGAGTTGTCACCTAAAAAGTAGGACAAATTGCCAATTTGTTCTACAGTTCGATATAAGACTTAATTTTCTGGAGCTTTGCATTACCGATCCCTTTAACCTGGCATAACTCCTCCAGGCTTTTGAATTTCCCATTCAGATTGCGGTAGTCAATTATTCTCCGTGCTAATGTAGAACCGATTCCCGGAATTCTTTGTAATTGCTGTTGAGTTGCTGTATTTATGTTTATTTTTGCAATAGAATCGGTGGTTCGTTCAAAATCTTTTTGTGTCTGAACAGCATGCGCTTTTCGATTGTTAAGCTGCAATTGAAGTGAAAGGTGATGAGATAATCCCAGACTCTGGTGAGTTGTGACCGCGTAATCTACTTGAAAGTTTGAAAAAAGAAATCCAAACCCGGCGCAAAATTGAGCCGGTTCAGTTGAAAAACCAGAGCGAAGCGCAATTCTTTGAAATAATAAGTATTCCATGCCGCATCTAAATTCTAAGGGAAACATGGAGTCTTTGAAAACATCCAGGTTTAATATTAATCCATCCACTGGAAAAATAGCTACTCCAGTACAAAAAGTTTGTGGCAGTTTGTCATGATTTCGCCCCATTGTGGCTCTATTCAGATTGGTCGCAAAAAATCCCCAGTTTAGTTTTGGCGTCAATTGAACTAAAAATCCAAAATCAGCTCCAAAAGAAAAATCTGAACCATAACCGCTTATTTGTAGTTTCATATAATGTAAATTGAAGCCATAAAAGATATTATGTTTCGCAGATCTGTTTACAGACACCAAAAACGATTGTTCACGATAAAATTCGTTTCCAAAGCTAATTAAGCCGGTTGCGAAAGTGCCAATGGAAGTGGAAAAAGTCGCTGCCAGTGAGCCATAATTTAGTTCCTTCATTCCAAAAGGTCGGGTATAATAAGCTGAAAAAGCAGTGCAGTTCAATTGAGCCAGTCCACTACAGTTGATAAAAATAGCACCAGGGGTATTGGCAAGTCCAACATAAGCCTGTCCCATGGCTTGAATTCTGGCGCTGCTCCCTTTCAGCTCAAAACCGGCGTGAATATTTGTTTGGACTAACAGCAAGATATAGCATGTTATTAGGAAGTGCTTTTTGAAATTAAGAAAGAAGGTAAATATTTTCTTGACTCTCATGTTAAAAGCAATTTTTTTTTAATGATTCAATAGATATTTTGTTTGTTCCACCATATATCTAAAACAATAGTCTTATATTAACCGCAGAGATCGCCGAGATTAATAAGAAAATATTTCTAACTCTGCGTCTTTCTATGATATCTGCGGTTAGAAATTTTTGTGTCAGTTCAGTTTTTGTGTCCAAAATAGCTCTACCTTTTATTCAAAAATTTGACCGTTTAAGGAGAAAACTCATGACAAACCAGAAAGTTATGCTTGAAAAAAGAAACCAGGGATTAAGCTATTTTAGTACTATATTATTTATATTATTTACAGTATGGATTTTTCATTCAAATACTTACGCCCAATCCATTATTGTCACCGTTGATTTAGAATTGAATGCCCTGCCCGATGAGAATCGTGTAAAACTTCAAGACTTCAAGCAGGTTCTGGAAGATTATCTCAATAATTATAAATGGACAAAAGACGAATTCGTTGGTGAATTGAAAATTAATTGGTCATTAGTTTTACAAGATATTAGTGTTAGCTACCAGGATCGTTATAAGGCTCAATTGTTAGTTACCAATAATTCTGATGTTCAATACGCTGATAAACGCTGTCGATTTGCATACCAGAAAGGAGAAATCCCGGTCCATTCAGATAATAATTGGGAATCCCTGACCAGCTTATTAGATTTTTACATGAATATTATAATTGCAGAAGAAATGGATAAATTTGGTCATTTATTAGGAACTCCTTATTTTGAAAGAGCAAAATTAATCGCTGAACAAGCAAGGTTTGGATTGGGGCAGTTCATAGAAGGCTGGGACCTTCGTGTCGAATTGATCGTAAACTTATTAAGCGAGAGAACCAGAAAATACCGCGAGATGAAAGATTTTTATTTCTATGGATTGTACTTTGCCAAAGAAGATCCCAATAAAGCCAGAACCTATATCAAAGAAGCGATTAACATGCTTGAAGAAATTCAAAAAGATGAAAACCCAAAGTTTAAACGATGTACCAAGTTTTTGGAAGCACATCATATAGAAATTGTTGAGTTATTTAAAAATTCAAATGATAGCCAGGTGTTTCAAAAATTGATTAAGCTTGATCCTGATCGAGCAAATATATATCAAGACAATATGAAATTTTAGGGGATGGGATAAAATAACCAGGACATTTCAATTTTCATAAAATTTAGAAATAATGACTTATGTAGTTTAAATGGGAAAGTTATATTATCCCACTCCCTTAATCCCCGGTTTTAAATATAAAACTGTAATCTAAAGGTAATAAATTCCCCCACGCATCACTGCAAGTCGTATCTATGGTAACCGTATAAAAAGTGTTGGCTTGCAGCTTTGTTGATCCTGTATATTGAAATCTCGTAAAATCGCTCCACTGAAAATTCCAACCGGATATTGCTGGCGAGAGTAAAAATGCCCTTTCCGCCAAATCCTGGTTTACATTCGTATTAAAGGTGATCGTAATTGGGGTGGAACGACTGACAGCAGTCGCTCCGTTTGTCGGAAAATTCGATGTTATCCGGAGCGGTTCGGTTTCGAATGTAAATACTTCCTCCTGTTCAAGCAAGTTGCCATAGATGTCTTTCGCATCGGAACTTATTGTAATGATATAAGATGTGTTGCTTGCCAGGTAACTTCCCGGTTGAAAACTGACTCGCCGGGAATCAAACCATTTAAAATTACCCATTTTTACCGGTGTGATCGAAAAACTCTGCTCTACACTTTGATGATCCATTCTGGAATTAAAATAGACGTAGATCCAGGTCTGGGGGGCAATGAAAGAAGCATCGTTTTCTGGAATGGTGGATACGATTTTCACTCCTTCGGTTTTAAAGTATGATTCAAACTTAAAAGACAATGGCTTCCCATTGCTCGTTTTTGTATCGGTTGTCAAATTGATCACGTAATAGCAGTTTGAAATGTACTGATCATCTGGATAAAATGATAGCTTGCTATTCCCGGAAATAATTTCCCAGGCAAACCTGCCACTCACAGCCGGAGCAAGAGAAAAACTATTTTCAACTGAATTATGATCCATCAGGGTGCTGAACTGAACCTGGATTGGAGCTGTTAGCGCAAAATCCTGTTCACCAGAAACCGGGATAAAACTCATGATCTGTTCCGGGTATGGTTTGAGATGAATATCCCGGATGGTTGTCACCTGTCCCGGGTTAACAGTTACTTCATTTAAAATTTGACGTCCATAATTACTTGCGGAGAACTCAAGATTATAGATTCCGGCGAAAACACTATCGAGTACAAAGTAACCTGATGAATCAGGAGCAGTCGTTTGAAGGAGTGTTCCCTGGAACAATTCAACCTGAACTTCTATTCCTTCCGGTTTCACCAAACCCGCAATTTTTCCTGGTCTATCTTGAGGAGAATAAGCCTGTTCCCCGGTACAACTGGTAAGGAGAAATAAAAGCAAAATGAACAACAATTTTAAAGTGCGTGCTGTACCCATTAGATCCTCCCCACAAAGTTTAACCACTTCTAAGTCTACTCAGTCAAATTATTCTTATGATATTAATTTTTTTTATGTTATCTCAAATAAAATCCCCCTAAATCCCCCTTCAAAGGGGACTTTCCAGGTTTCCCCCTTTGAAGGGGATGTTTAGAACTGAAATAATTAACGAATATTTTTTATTAATGTCAAGTTTTTTTTATTTATCTTACTGAGTTTTAAGGGCTATCGATTTTTAAGTAAATTTGAGGAAATTTAACTTTTTGCTTGCTATTTTAAAATAAATATGTTAAAATAAATGTTTGTGAATTATCCAAAACCCGGTCGAGGACAAGAGTTTGCAAAAAACATTTTTAGGGAAACAGAAATAGAATTTGGCACAGAAGTAATTTGATTGTTGAGCTACTTAAAGTTAGCGGCAAGCCATCTTTAATTTGAAGAATAATTAGGGAAATAAAAAATTTTGAGAAATAAAATTTTCCAATCTATTATTCATAATCTCAGTTTAACGATATTATTGGGCGGAATGTTAATTTTACCGCCCGGCAAAGCTGCTTTTTCACAGGTTATGAATGGTAAATATTCGCATGATCTGGTTGTGGGGGAGTTGTTAGGCAAGGTGGACCCGGTTGATCTCTGGAAATTGATTGAAAATAAATATTACCCGGTTTTCAGTAATGATTTAAATGTAGAGATAGAAAAAGTAAAAGATTCAAAACGAGAGATAATTTATAAAGTACATTATCCAGCAGGAAATTTTTTCGATCATCCCGGGCGAATTATTTTCAAATTTTATGAATCAGAAAACAGCTTAATTGTTGCTCTTATTACAGAGGAAGTTGATTTTGCAATTACAGAAAGCTATACTGCTGCAGAAGAAGTGGACAAATCGACCTCTTGTTTTAGAGTACATTTTCGATATAAAAATCCCAATCATGTTAAAATGATCGCCTACAATAATCAGCATTACATTTTAAAGCATCCCAACATACGGCAGGCTTTAACTTACGCAATCAATCGCAGCTATATTCTCGAAAAAATTTTAGGGCGTGCAGCATATTTGGCGGACGGACCATTCTCCCGTGAATCTAAGCTTCACCTTTCAGTAGATGAATATAAATTCAATCCCAAAAGAGCAATCCAATTGTTACAGCAGGATAATTGGAATGATTCTGATGGGGATGGTGTTCTGGATAAGAGTGGACAACCTTTTCGGATTTCAATAATTTATGAAAAAGGTGTCTTACTGGAGGAACAATTAGCCACCCGGATCAAAATTGAGTGGAATAAAATTGGCATCGATGTGATCCGCAAGCCATTAGTAAAAAGTGAGATTAAGAAAAAATTAGCAAAGAAAGATTATGGTGTAATTCTGGTCAGTCATATCTTTGAGGAAACAATCGAAAGTTTTGAAGCATTTTTTGGCTCTGCTGGCGATGAGAATATTTTAGGATACAAAAATAGAAGGGTTGATCATTTTATTTCGCTTCACAAAATCCAGAAAGAACCGACATCGAAGCGATTAATGCTCCAGGCAATTCTGAAACAGGTCAATAACGATCAACCGGCCACATTCCTGTTCTTTTTATGGGTCGATCGTTATTTGGTGAATCGCAAAAAGTTTGATAACTTTCAACTGAAAGGACAATTGTTACCTTTTACGGAGTGGGAGCTGAGGAACTGAAAGAGTAGCTCTTCAAATCGGCGATGTGTGATCTGGTATTCTTTTTTTAATACGTAAAGCGTAGGGCGTTGAGCGTGGGGCGTAGCATGCACCCTACGCCCTACGAGAACAATTTCCTTATACAAAAATTTTGACTCAACATGAACATTTTGTGAGTTTAACGAGATTAAGTATGCCTCAAATTCAGATCAAAATAAAGCATAAATTCATCACAAAATTATTGATTTCCCATATCTTTTTGGCTTCGATTCCCCTCATTGTCACCGGGGCTGTTCTTATTCATACCGTTCAAAAAACTGTAGAAGATACTGTTAAAGAAAGGAATATGGAATTAGCTCGTAATTTGGCTCGAATCACCAGGACGAGAATTGAAAATGCTGAAAAAACTCTTGAATTTAATGCATTGAATATCCTGAATATGGCGAAAACTCGTTTCGCTCAAGATTTATTAATCAATGAACTGGTCAGCAATTTTCCAATTTTTAGTGCTATAAAAATTTTAGACGATTCAGGACAAATTGTCATTTCCACGGTTGTTGCTGAAGATTCAGCGCGATACTGCGGAGAAAGTTTCGTTCAAAAAGTAAACCAGGGGGAAGATTACCAGTCCGATGTATATCTTACCGAATACCAATTACCTGTCATGGACCTGGCTGAGCCAATTCATTTCTATAATGAGAATGATAGGATATTGTTGGCTGAAGTTAATCTAAAAGAGATGTGGGACCTGGTCGATAGCAGTGCGGTGGGAAATTACGGTCAGGCTTTTGTTTTTGATAAAAATGGTAGATATATTGCCCACTCAGACCCGAGAAAGGTATATTTTAAAGAGATATTTCTGGAAAAAGAAATCCGTACTGATGTTAAAAATAATTTAGATAACCAGCGGATTTATATTAATCGCGAAGGTATTAAAATGATTGCGGCTTATGTGGTTCTGCCAAAACTGGGTTGGGGTGTTGTCATTCAACAGCCATTACAGGAAGCATTTGCTATAGCAGCCAAAATGAGAAGACAGATTTTTTTATTTGTTGGAATTAGTATCGTGATTTCTTCAATCATCGCTTATGTTTATACGCGATGGATTGTAACGCCGGTGAATCAACTGGTATCGGGGATCGATAAATTTTCTGCTGGTGATCTTCGATACCGGATTCCACCGCTTGGTGCCGATGAAGTGTCTATGCTGGCAGAGCGTTTTAATGAAATGGCTGAAAAATTAACAATGGTTCAGGAAAAATTAAAGCGGAGTGAACGATTAGAAACGCTAAGTAAAATGGCTTCTGTTCTTTCACATGAGATCAGGAATCCGCTTAACGCAATGGTTGTCAATATGCAGGTGATGGAACGCGAGTTTAACCGAACAAAGCCTCGGGCAGATAAGCTTCGTCATTACCTCGGAATTGTCGCCAGCGAAATCCAGCGCGTTGACGACCTGGTGAATAATTTTCTCATGGTTGCAAAACCACCAAAACTCGATCGAAAGCAGGTAAAAATTGATCAGCTTATTAATGATGTCATTATTTCACAACAGGCTGAAGCCTTGCAATCAGGAATCAGAATAAACAGGCAATATCATGTAAATAATTTTGATTTATTAGTAGATGAGAAAAAAATTCGACAGGTTCTGTTAAATATCTTGATCAATGCTATCCAGGCGATGCCGGGGGGAGGAAATGTCACCATTGAATTAGATTCCCTTGATGCCGCAGAAGATGATGATCAATTGGATTGGATTATAATCAGATTTCGTGATTCTGGTAAAGGGATACCAAAAGAACAATTAGTGCAGATTTTTGATTTTTATTACTCAACAAAATTCACTGGAACCGGGTTAGGGTTATCGGTGGCTCAGCAGATTGTTGAAGAGCATGGGGGCAGAATTGAAGTTAAAAGTAAAGTTGCAACCGGGAGTGTTTTTTCGGTCTTTCTGCCAAAAATTAAAAAAAATGATTAAAAAAAAAGAAAAAATTATTAATATTTTAATCAATCGCTTGACTTCTGGAAATTTATTTAGTATATTAAATTTGTAATTCTTCTGCCAGGTCCTTTGATAATTGGTGATAGAATTAGGTAGAAAATTTTGTAATTGAGCTGCAATAATGTAAATTACCTGATTGACGCAATTAATTCTGATTTAATCAGTTACAGTTGAAATTGTTTCAATAATTTCACTGCCGTTTCTTTTTATTCAATAATCATAATGGGTGTGAAAATATTTTAAAAGGTGAGGAACTTTACGTTTATGCCTTAGTATAAGACCAGAATATAAATAAATCGGTTTGCTGCTTGTGAAAAATAGGGAGTGAAAGGATGTGATTTAGCATGATTAAAGTGATCGTTGGTGAAAATGAATCAATAGATCGCGCAATAATAAGATTTAAGAAGAAATGCCAACAGTCAGGAATTTTACGTGATTATCGAAAAAACAGTTATTTTCTTAAGCCGAGTCAGAAAAAAAGACTGAAACGTGATAAAGCGATTCGGAGACTAAAAAGAATAATAGAGACTTAAGGATATTTGAGTCGTGTTAAAAAAAAAGGATGATTTGACGGCGCGGGAGCTTCTGTTGTGTATGGGATTGAATCTAATGCAGTACTCCGAATGTATACCTCGACTATCCATCCGGTTTTATTCCATTGTTGATATAGAAGTATTTTTATAATTAATTTTGATAATAAATTTCGATGACAATTTTATTTAAAAAGATTTTCTGTAAGTATGTCGGTTGGTTTGTATACTAATTAAGATATGAATTTGTTGGAAGTTGTATGGCTAAGAAAAAGAAAGTTGTAGGATCGCGAACGAAACAGTCTATTGAAAAATATCTTGAGGAGATCGGTGGTTTCTCTCCACTCAAACCTGAAGAGGAGATTGACCTGGCAAGAAGGATCCGAAGGGGCGATGAAGAGGCATTGGATATGCTGGTCAAAGCCAATTTACGGTTTGTCATCAGCGTGGCAAAGGAATACCAGGGACAGGGATTACCGCTGCAGGATCTTATCAGTGAAGGGAATCTTGGACTAATTAAAGCCGCTCAACGTTTTGATGAGACTCGCGGTTTTAAATTTATCTCCTATGCCGTCTGGTGGATTCGGCAATCCATCTTGCAGGCACTGGCTGAGCAATCCCGGGTGGTTCGGCTGCCGCTTAATCGAGTTGGCGCCATTAATAAAATTGGACGCGCCCTGGAATCATTAGAAAAAACGTTCGGCAGGGAACCCAGCATGGATGAAGTCGCCACCAGGATGGAAATGTCCACTTTTGAGGTCGCCGACGTTATTAAAACGTCGGCCCGGCATCTCTCCCTGGATGAGCCGTTCAAAGAAGAAGCTGGCAATAGCCTGCTGGATGTAATCGAGAGTGATCGCTACAGCCCGCCTGACAATACCTTGATGAAAGAATCATTGCAGGTGGAGGTCGAAAAAATCTTATCTACGCTGAAACCAAGAGAAGCCGAGATTATTCGACTTTATTTTGGACTTGAAGGCGATCGTCCTTTAACGCTTGAAGAAATCGGTGAGCATTTTCGATTGACCCGGGAACGGGTGCGCCAAATTAAGGAAAAAGCATTAAGGCGACTCAGACATCGGTCCCGTTTGGAACCGTTGAGAAAATATCTTGGATAGAAAATTTTATCCAGAAATAAACAATAGAGCCCTCTGGTGATGCACCGAGGGCTTTTTTTATTTGATTTTGGGTAAAAGTTCACTTTTAACCATGTAAATATTTTCATTCATAAAAAATATCAAACCGCGGAGTTCGCAGAGAAACGCAGAGAGAAAAATAGATAAAAAAATAACTCTGCGATCTCGGCGTACTCAGCGGTTAGGAGTTTTTGAATTGTTAACAATTATGATATAATAAAATAATATTATGCTGAACTCAATCAAATATTGGTCGTTTAAGGTGATAAGATTAATAGGTATTTAAAAAGGAAAAAAACGTGATCGAAACTGGAGTTGTCAATAAAATCGAAAAAGATATCGCCTGGGTGACGATGATAAAAGGCGAACAGTGTGCCGGCTGTACCGCCTGTAATGCTTTTGGCGAAGGGAGCTTTGAATTGGTGGCGCTGAATGACCCGGGAGCAAAGGTGGGGGATAAAGTAGAAGTCGAGATCAATCCCAGGCAGGTTATCAAACATTCCACCATTGTATTTTTACTCCCGGTGTTGAGTTTAATCATCGGCTATTTTTTAGGCAATTCCTATCTCACGCTGATAGGATTATCCCTGGAAGCTGCTGGGATTATCGGCAGCCTGGGGCTGATGATCCTTACATTTTTCGCTATTATCGGTTATGATCGAATTATCAGCAGGTCTCAGCAAGTGAATGCCCGTATTAACCGGCTTTTGTAGCTGGAAGCAATTTTTAAGACTGTGGAGTTACCGTTTGCGTTGTCTTTTTTATCGAAAAATTTTGATAATATTATTAGTCGGGTTCTTCTCGACTGGCGATGATGTTGTGGGAAATGATGTGATTGTTAAAACGCTATCAGACCAGGGAATGGTCATTGAATTTTCTCCGCAACAGTGGATGATAAAACCGGAAATCGTTAATGGAAAATCATATTACAAAATTAATTTTGATAATTGTGCTTTTAGAACGTCAACGGGTCAGCCTTTAATTCCCGGGCGAACCATCGTTGTGGGAATTCCCTTTGAAGCCAGGGTTTCAGTCGAATTATTGGAATCTGAAAAAAATAAAACAGTTGAAGGAAAATTATTACCGACCCCCGGTTTTGAGCGTCACACCATTGCTGAAATCGCGTATCGAGAAGATCAGGCAATCTACCAGGCAGGGCAGCTATTTCCCCGTCAATTAGTTGAAATATCTCCCCCGGCCATCTTTCGGGATCAGCAGGTTGTATTGGTGAGCTTTTATCCAGTGCAATATTTCCCACAGGGGGAGCAGATCCAATTGTATGATCGGATTCAAGTTCGACTCATTTTTTTTGGTGGTCAGCGTGAAGAACATTTTGAAACCCGGTTGGATAATGACCTGTTAAATAATCAGTTAATAATTAATCCTGACCAGGCTTTAAAATGGCGAAAAACCAGAATATCAAAAAAACAAACAAAATTAAGGAAGATATTTTTAGAAGAATATTATAAAATCTGGATTCATGAGGAAGGGATTTATAAGATTTTTGGGACCGATTTAAAAGAGGCTGGAATCGAACTCAGCGACATCAAGCCAAATCGAATAAAGCTGTTTAATAATGGTGGATTTCAACTGCCATACGCAATTTACGAAGGGCGTCCTGACAGCTTGATTGAGAATGCAGTTTTTGTATCTGATGGGGGAGATAGTTCATTTGATTCCCAGGATTATATTTTATTTTATGGCAAATCTGTAAATGGCTGGAAATATGATCGAGAACAGCAAAGATTTTCTCATTATCTTCATCCCTATACAAAGGAGAATGTTTATTGGCTCTGCTGGCAGCATCCCGATTCCGGGAAAAGAATGATCTGTGAAGCTGTTACGCCTGCCACTTCAGTTACAGAGATCAACAGCTTTTATGATCATCATTATGTTGAAAACGAGTATAAAAATCTATTAAATTCAGGGACAACCTGGCTGGGAAATTATTTTAGCGCTGCTAATCCAGAAAGAAATTATATATTTGATCTCCCTGGTGTTTCACAAAAAAAGGAAGCGATGGTCAACGTCAACCTGGCAGGGATTTCTGGCGGCGAACAAAATTTTTCGCTGTATTTAAATGATGCTTATGTTGCCGGGGTACCAGCGTTTTATAGCAGCACCGGGGAATATCTAAATATCAAAATGAAACAATTCCAGACTACTTTTCAGGTCGGTTTACAAGATGGCTATAATCGATTGAGCGTTAAATATTCATCAGGCAATGATATCAGCCTTGCCTATATGGACTGGATTGAATTATCTGTTCATCGGCAATTGAAAGCAAAGGAAGATCAACTGGTATTTTATAGTCCTGATTCGATTGGTTTTTATAAATACCAGCTCCATTCATTTTCTTCGGATGAGATTGAAGTTTATGATGTAACAAATTTTTATGATGTTTCTCGGTTGAAAATTAATACAGTTAGCAACGGTGCTGTTGAATTTTTGGATTCGACAAATTCATATATTCCGAAAAAATATTTAGCCATAACTCCAGGATTGTACCAGTCACCCATCAAAATTGAAATAGACATACCTTCTGATTGGCACAATACTCAAAATACGGCTGATTTTATCATCATCAGCTATGATGATTTTTATGATGCAGCGTTAGCCTTAAAAAGTTTACGTGAAAATTGTGATAGCCTGAACACGGCAGTAGTGAAAATTAGCGATGTCTATGATGAGTTTTCCTGGGGCTTGGTCGATCCGACTGCCATACGTGATTTCATCAAATATGCTTATGATAATTGGCAAAAGCCGCCAAATTATGTTTTGCTGTTTGGTGATGGGGATTATGATTATAAAAATATCATTTCGTCTCATGATCC
>CBFDBN010000002.1:0-29294 GCA_965603055.1 uncultured bacterium
AAACCTTAACGAGCATATCCTGCTGGAGCTTTAATGACACATCTATTATTGTTTCTTTATAATTGCTTCGTTGTTCCTTTATTATATCTCAGCGCTAAGGTTGCAAGTATTATAAATCCAAAAATCAGGCAGGGGTTACGGGGTCGGAGAAAAATTATAAAAAAAATTGATGAGAACCTCGAAATCGTTAACAATACAAACCCGAGAGTATGGGTACATGTCTCCTCTTACGGGGAATTCCTGCAGGTCAAACCAGTATTGATATATCTAAAAAAAATAAATCCTGATATATTTATTATCATCAGTTTTTTTTCTCCATCAGGATACGACAACACCAAAATCCAGCCTCCAGTTGATTTTAAATGTTATTTGCCGTTTGATTCTTATTTTCAAGCAAAAAAATTTATTTCAGTTATTGCTCCGAAGATTTCAGTAATCGTCAGGCATGATATCTGGCCCAATTTTGTCTGGCGTTTGAGGCAGGAAAGAATTCCTTTGATCCTGATAGATGCTTCTATCCCACAAAAATCTTTCCGTCTTTTGCCCATTTTTAAAGCAATAAATCGATCCCTGTTTAGCTTGATGGAAGCCATCCTGGCTGTTTCAGCAACAGAAGCTGAAAAGCTTGGAAAGTTAGTCGCTGACCCGGGAAAAATTTCAGTCATTGGTGATACCAAATACGACCAGGTTTTTGAACGTTCCCAAAATTTAGATCGAATTGCGGCTTTATTGGAAGAACCGAAACTTAAACAGAAGAGAATTCTTGTCGTGGGCAGCAGCTGGCAAGCGGATGAAGATTTTCTTATCCCGGCTTTTCAGCAATTACGTGAGAAATTTGATGATTTGATCATGATTCTGGCGCCTCATGAACCATCACCAGAACACATTCAACAGCTTGAATTCCAGCTTGATCAGGCGCAACTGACTTCTGCCCGATTGTCATTATTCAAGCCGGGACAATTTGATTCCCATTGTTTAATTATCGATCAAATTGGATTATTAGCAAATATTTATTACCTTGGAAAGATTGCTTTTGTAGGTGGCAGTTTTTATTCTAAAATTCACAATGTATTGGAACCGGCTGTGTATGGGATCCCGGTGATTTTTGGTCCCAAGATGACAAACTCTGCCGAGGCACAGCATCTTTTAACCAATGAAGCAGCGATTTTAGTCAAATCGACTCAGGAACTTGTTGACGTCATTACCAGTTTATTGAACATTCCAGAACTGGCGAAAACTTATGGGCAGCGGGCAAAGCAAATTGTAATGCAAAATGTGGGCAGCTCAGAGAAAATTGCTAACTTTCTGTTGCAGTATTTGTAGATTACCAGGATGTAAAAAAAGTGACCATGTGCGCCAACTTAAGCTTTTTTTAACGCAAAGGACGCAAAGTAGACGCAAAGATCGCTGGGTTTTTAAAATTTCAATTAACTCATTTGCGATCTTTGCGTCTTCTTAGCGATCTCTGCGTTTAAGTTCGTACTGATAATTTGCAGGCAAATCCTCAAAATCATATAAGCTTTCTTAAGTTGACGCTAATTGTCAGTTGACGGTCACTTTTGTATTGAAAACAATCAAAAGGATTTGTAATGGAGATCAAAACAATCGAATGGAAAGATGGCAAAGTTGTTATAATTGATCAGACAAAGCTGCCGTTGGCAGAACTATTTTTGGAGATTACTGATTATCGAGAACTGGTTGATGCGATAAAGCAGTTGAAAATCAGGGGGGCGCCAGCCATTGGGATTGCAGCAGCTTATGGCGTCTGTCTTGGTGCGGCTGAAATAGCTGCTGAAAATTATGCTGAATTTAAGCAGCGAATGAATCGGATTATTGATGAACTGGCAGCAGCTCGCCCGACCGCGGTCAATTTGTTCTGTGCCCTGGATCGAATGAGAGCAATAATTGAGACGAACAATGGAATGACGCCGGGGCAAATTAAGCCCGAGCTGGTTAAAGAAGCGACTCGAATATTGGATGAAGATCGAGAGACCTGTCGCTTGATAGGAGAATATGGCGCATCGTTATTGAAAGATGGGGATAGGGTGCTTACGCATTGCAATGCCGGCGCGCTGGCGACTGGCGGGATTGGGACCGCACTTGGCGTTATTTTTACAGCAGTTGAGCAGGGCAAGAAGATCAAAGTTTTTGCTGATGAGACCCGCCCACTTTTGCAGGGCGCAAGATTGACAACCTGGGAATTGATGAAAGCCGGTATCGAGGTGACACTGATCTGTGATAACATGGCAGCCTGGATCATGAGCCAGGGGTGGATAAATTGCATCATAGTTGGCGCCGATCGGATCGCTGCCAATGGAGATGCTGCCAATAAAATTGGGACATACAACCTGGCTGTTCTGGCAAATTATCATAAGATTCCATTTTACGTGGCGGCGCCAACAACTACTTTCGATTTAAGCTTAAAATCGGGCAAAGAGATTCCAATTGAACAACGAGCCAGTGAAGAGGTGACCGAAGGATTTGGCAGTCGAACGGCTCCAGAGGATGTGTTGGTTTATAATCCAGCTTTTGATTTAACGCCGAATGAGTTGATCCATGCAATTGTCTGTGAAAAAGGAGTATTTACTCCGCCATATCAATTATAAACGATAAAAATATGTGATCCCTCAGATGGGCGTACATTGCTTACTGGCCGGTCGCTTAATTTATTGATTTTCTGTTTTTGTTTCAGCTTTAAGCGACCGGTCAGTCCCCCAGTATCTAAGGGATTCCAAAAATATAAAAAAATAACTTGACTAAAATAGTTTTTTGACTTATATTTCACTAATTTAAAATTTAATCATCAAATAAGTTAAAGGAGAACAAGGATGAGAAAGATTTATGCTATTGCTGCATTAAGTCTACTGGTACTATTTCTGGCTGTTATGATGTTTGGCTGTCGTTCTAAGGAGGTGGAATCGGCTCTCATTTATATCAATCAGCAAAATGATTGGGATAAGGCGATGGAACAATTGGAACTGGCCGTACAGACCAATCCCGCCGACGTTGAAGCGCATGTTTACTTGACTGAAGGTTACGGTCGCAAAGGAGAGTATCAAAAAATGAATGAGCATTTTGATACGGCAACGAAATTGATGGGGGCACAGGGAAAAGCGGATCAAGAATTTATCGATAAGCTAAACTACGACCGCGATAGATTTTGGCGAGAATCTTTCAATAAAGGGGTTGCTAATGTCAAAAATGAGAAGCTGGCAGATGCTGCCGTGAATTTCCAGAATTGTATTGCGATCGATGCCGATCGCTCCGAGGCATATCGAAATTTAGGATATGTCAATTTACAAGCCGATAGTTTAGAGCCGGCCATTAACAATTATGAAGATGTTATTCGCATTAATCCCAATGACACGGAAACAATGACTGATTTGGGTCGATTATACATGAGAGCCAAGCAATTTGATAAAACAATTGAAATGATGGATAAAATTTTAGCGATTGACTCTCTAAATGTCGATGCAATTTCACAAAAAGCGATGGCTTACGACTTTTTGGATGAGCCTGAAAAAGCATTTGCTGCTTATGAAGAAGCGCTTTCAAAACGACCCGATGATGTTGATTTGATGTTCAATTTAGGTCGGCTTCATTTCCTTAAGGACAATTATGAAAAAGCGATAGAAAATTTCAAAAAAGTTATTGAGAAAAGTCCCGATGATTTTGAAGCAAATCTTAATTGTGGCAATGCCTACCTGAGTATGGCACAAAATGTCCTTCAAAAAGAGCGTGAAATGGAGAGCAAAGAATTAGAGAAAGTTCCAGCGGATGTCATTGAAGCAAAGAAAAAAGAGGAAAAGGAATTGTATAAAAAATCGATTCCATATTTAGAAAAAGCTGTAGAGCTAAAGCCGGATGATTCCATGGTATGGTATAACTTAGGTGTTGCTTATGCCAATGTTGGAGACGAGACAAAAGGAAAAGAAGCTTTCGATAGATCGGATGCTCTACAAAAATAAATGAAATTAAATTATAGACAAAATTAGAAATAATTTGTAATTCGATTGTTAAGCTAACCCTCCGTAACCATTATTATTTATAAAGAAATGAAGCGGGGGGTTTTTTATGTAAAAAATTTATTAAATTATTACTAAATTAATCACAAAAAATATCCTTGACATTTACTTGATTTTATCTTAACTTGGAGTTAAGTGATTGGCCAATGAAGAACATACTCGTTAAGGATTAAAATGTAACATCCGACCAATTCAGGTAAAAAGTGACCGTGGTGATTTGAATCTGAAAAGCAGCAGTAGCAGCGGCAGTCGTTTCAGAGCACTATTGGAGGTACTGCCGCTCTTATCTGGATCATGGAATTGTTGCTGAAAAATTGCTCATGTGATGTTACAGACTAAACCTTAACAAGTATAATTATATGGGAGGAGCGGAACTGATACCTGTTAACGCTCCTTTTTGTTTAATTATAATTCTGATAAGGATAGTGGGTGGTTAAATGGAATTGTTTGTGGAACATGAAGACGTGCTAAAAGGGAGAATACTTGAAAATGGCAACATCCCGGCTCATGTGGCGATCATTATGGACGGTAATGGTCGATGGGCAAAAGCGAGAAATTTAAGTCGGATTAAAGGACATAAAGAAGGTATCAATTCAGTAAGGGCAGTGGTTGAAGCCTGTGGCGAATTGGGGATAGCGGTTCTCACTTTATATACCTTTTCCAAAGAAAACTGGCGTCGACCAAAGGCAGAAATTTCTGCGCTATGGCGATTGTTAATCCAGACAGTCAGGCGAGAAGTCCCGGAGCTAAAGAAAAATAATGTCAGACTAAATATGATTGGAGTCAAACAAGATTTGCCGCGAGTCGTTTGTGAAGGTGTTGATTATGCCATTAACCAGCTCAAAGATAATACAGGCCTGATCGTCAATTTAGCTTTGAGTTACAGCAGTCGGTTTGAAATTACCCAGGCAGTCCAAAAAATCGTCGGGAAAGTCTCAAGCGGAGAAATTGAACCTTTTGCTATCGATGAACAAACAATTTCCGATCATCTTTATACATCAAATTTACCTGATCCAGACCTTGTTATTCGAACCAGTGGCGAACAGAGGATTAGTAATTTTCTGTTATGGCAGATTGCTTATGCTGAAATTTATTATTCAAATGTACTGTGGCCTGAGTTCCGGAAAAAAGAATTTTATCAAACAATATTAGCCTTTCAGCAAAGAGAAAGACGATTTGGGATGGTTAGTGAACAGGTTACCACAGGATTTAAGCCGAAATATGTTTGCAATAGTTCACCGGCTGTTTAGCTGTTATCATCTTTATTCGTAGTTTGATAGGTAAGGAACTTTGAGTTTATTTTTTAAGTTCAAATAATAGTTTTATTGTAAGTTACCAGTAACAATGGCGATTCGCTACAATTGAATCGCCTTTTTCGTAAATAGAAAATAATCATAAAAAAATATATATGCATACAAGACGATGGATTCTTGTCATTGCACTTTTTATAGCGTTCACAACTCTGGTAATCTATCATAGTTGGAATATATTAAATGTCAATGAAAGGATCAAAAAATATGTGCTTTTCAAACTATATCCCAAATTAGGGGCAGATTTCAAAATTAAACAACTGGAAATGTCCCTTGGTGCGGTTCATCTTAAAAATGTGGAGATTAAAGACAACGATTTTTTGCTTCAAATAGAAGATGTCCGCATTGGATTTAATTTCACCAGCCTGGTTAAACATAGCTTTCGTCCCCAAACAATTCCACATGATATTCTTTTTATCAAACCTTATTTGACTATTAATCAGGGATTTATAAAAGCTTTGCAACATTCTTCACGGGATTCCACAAGCCTGGATTCTGTTGTGTATCAACAATATTGGGAAAAGTTAAGAGAATTTGATTTTATTAAACGAATCACGATTTCTAAGGGTAAAATTTGCTATAATGATTCCGTTAGCCAGTCTGACATCTTATTAGCTCATGATATGAATGGCTGGCTTATTACAGAAGATGCCGGGGCGATTGCTACCCGGTTGGTTGGTAAGCTATTTCGTTCCGAAATGTACAACCTTTATATAAATGGGAGTGTTAATATCGCCCGAGGGCATTTTGATATTCTGGATGTTCAAATAAAAAACTTTGAATGGAAAAAGAATATATCTTTATTCATTCCTGATTATTTTAACATTAAGAAGGGAATGATAAATGGAGTAATAAGGATAACAAAAAGTGAAATTAAGAATAAGGGATTTGACATTCTGGGCGAGATTGCAATTAGCGACGGGGCGATGCAAATCTCCGATAAGCATTTATTTCTTGATAAGATCAATATTAAAGCAGATATCGTTGGTCTGGATTGTATTTTAGAGAATTCCGGTTTCTTGTTTAATGGTTCATACATCAATATCACTGGAAAAATCAATAATTACTTTTCTCCCCGGCTTGATTTAGAATTACAATCCGATCATTTTGATTGGAGAAAAAATATTAACTATATTTCACCGCAATCAAGCATAAATTTGTCGGGAAATTCAAATCTATCCATGCATATTTCAAATACTTTTGATTATCCAATTATGAGTGGTCAGATTTTATCTCCTAACATCACGATAAATGGAAAAACCTTCGAGCAATTGAGGACTGTTATTTCTTATGGGGATTCTATTTTTAAAATTAATGAATTTTCAGCCCGATTGGATGGTCTTGATTTAATAGGTCAGGCTGAATCTAATTTTTCGAGTTTTTCCGATAGTTTATTTTTTTCGATTACAACCACTGGAGAATTTTTCCCTACCCTCGTTCCATTAAACTTGCCTTCATTAGAAAATAATAACGGCAAATTACAAATATATGGAAAAGGAAATTTTTCCCGGGTTTCTGGAATAATTAATTTAAGCTTAAAAACAGCTACAAGTTTAGAGACCAGTTACCAGTTTAATGGAGATTTTACATTCCTGGATGAGAAACTAACGTTCCATTTAAATGCACCTTCTCACAATTTTAAAGGAGAAGGTTTAATTAACCTTAACGATAGTCGACCGGTTTACCAGTTCAATCTTAATGATATACATAATATCATTTATAGTCTTCCTGAATTTGAAACAATTAAGAAGATATTTAACTATAAATCATCTGTCATTCGGTTGTCGAATGAACAATCTGAATGGATCATTAACGGAAACTATGCCTGGAATGGAGAGATTCCTCGGACCGCCGATATGAAATGTAGTATTAAATCGCAAGGTGATAGGCAACGAATAGATACGAGTTTCAATATTTATAATAGTGGGAAAAAATTTGTCAGTCGATTAAATTTAGTTAAATTGCCGGGCTATTGGGATATAATAAATATAAGCATAGAAAACATATTTAAAAGTAACGGATTTATTTACACTGGCGAAGATAAACGAATTGAAGCGAGTATCGTTTTTTTCGATGCTTCGCTGCCTGACCTGGGAAATCTTCTAATTAATGATACGACTTCGATCGACCAGGGGAAGCTTTCTGGCTCTGCCAGTATTAGTGGATCACTAAAAAATCCACGGGCGTCAGGAACCCTGGCTTTTTCCGAGGTCATTCTGAACCAGGTTGGAATATACGAGGGTGGAGTAACCTTTCGCTTGATTGACAAAAAACTGGCGCTAACTGATTTTCAAGTCGATCGTAATCAGCAATCGTTATTTAAATGCAATGGTAAATATGCACTGGATACTGATCGGTTGAATTTCGAAATTTCAGGGCAAAATATCGACATGAATTCGATAGTTACCACAATAATCGATAAACCGGGATTATTAGAGGGAACAGGATCATCCAGCATACAACTTAAAGGGAATTTGAATCGTCCAAAGATATATGGAAAAATTAATATTACAAATGGTAAATTAGGACCATTTTCATTTAATCATTTTCGAGTGGATTTTGGGGAGCAACCCGGTTTAGCATCCACCATCGACAATTACGATTCAGACTCGTTAATGGATGAGGGAGTTATTCTTAAAAATATAATGGTTAACAGAGTTGGGCAATTTAAGATGCAGGGTAAAGGTCGAATTCCTTATTCAAGTCAGAAAAGCATGACGGTTGAACTCAATGGAAAGGGTAATATTCTATCATTATTGCCAGATTTAACCCCTTTCTTCAAAGAAACCAGCAGTAACGGGGAATGGAAAATAAATCTTGGAGGAAGGCCAAAAAATATTGACGTCTCATCTGGAAATTTAGAATTATCAGAGGGATACTTGCGATTGGGAGATGTGGCTCCTGAAATAAAACATATTGCTGCCAGTATGGAACTGGAACAGGATGGCTTCTTAAATGTTAAATTTATATCGGGAAAAATAAAAGGAAAACCTTTCACGTTTCGAAATTTACCAAGTGATCCTTATGTGACGCTGGAAACCTTTTCCATGCCCGAGTATAACCTGGACCTGGGAATATTTACCCTGGAGACAACATCAAAAGGAGTACCGTTACATATTCCCGGTTTAATGAAAAAGCGAGAAAATGGTCATTTAATTTTTACCGGCAAAAATGCCCGGGAGAAATTTTATTTAGCTGGTCCCCTGGAAAAGCCGGTTGTGACGGGAAAAATTCAGCTTCAAAATGTGAATGTTACATATCCATTTATTAATAAGAATCCACCAGATTCTACGAGAAAAAATCTTGTGGTGGAGATTCTAAAGCTTATAGATTGGGATGTTACGGCAGAAGCTGGAAAAGATTTGCATTATCAACGGGAATTTCCCAGCGGCGTAGACAATGCTTACCTGGATTTGGTTGCGAATGCCGGGGGCGGTGGTTTAGATTTTAAGGGCGTCATAAACGATCATAGTTTTGGCGTAACCGGCAGCCTGGAATCTTCCCATGGTAATGTCGAATACCTGGATTTAAACTTTGAGATAATCAAAGCCGGGGTAGAGTTTGATACGGAAATTTCGCCAGAATCGGAAGTTGTATTTGATAAAAATTCCCTGTTGCCCATCGTGTATGGAGAAGCGAAGACAACGGTTACCGATTCCACTGGATATCCATATTATGTCTATTTAACCTTATTGACAATTGATAATGAAACCGGTTATGCGTTGAAGCGGGGTCGATTAGGTGAAGTTAAGTTTCAACTTTCAGCAGATAATCCAAACCTGGGTTTGGGCTATACCGAAGGAGAGCTGCTGGCATCTTTAGGATATTCTTCATCAAATATTCCTAAAATGGCAACGGATTTAATTGGAATCAGCGCTGATAATTTGGTGTTTCGACCATTATTTCGACCAGTTGAGCGACAATTGGAACGAACTTTTAGACTGGACATGGTTCGATTTAGCTCCCGGTTTACACGAAATCTAATTGAGATGAATCTCAATGATGAACGAACTTTTCAACTCGATTCTAAGCTCTTTTTGCTCCGAAGCACAAAGTTAATGGTTGGTAAATACCTGGCTCAAAATTGGTTTCTACTGTACACCGGTCAACTGGACGCGGGTATGAATTATCGTTATCAACATGAAGGATTTGGCTTCAGGCATACCCTGGGATTGGAATATCGGATTAATCCCAGTTTATTGCTGCAAATGCAATATGATTATGACAGCCTGTTATTATGGCAAAAGGAGGACAAGCGGGTTATGTTAAGACATTCATTTCCATTTTTGGGGTTTAGAAAAAATAGGTTACCAGTTTCTATTCTTTAATTTATTATTTTCAAATGGTCAGTTAATTTCAAATGTCCAGGTTATTTTATCTCACCCCCTAAATAATCAGAAAAAATTAAATTTGAATCATTTTTTTCTTTACAAAGTAATAAAAATTTCGTATTTTACTGGTTACGCTAATCGGAGGTGTTAATAATGTATTTGGGTCCCAACAAAAATAATTTTTTAATAATTTTGATTTGTTTTATATTGCTAATCGTTACTCCTGATCTGGCATTCAGCCAACATTCATCAGTAAAATTATTAGGAGTAACAATTGAAGGATTGAAAACTGCCGATCCAACAATCATCCAGATCAATTCTGGATTGACGCAGGGAAAAGAGATAACTGCTGATAATATTCAGAACGCAATTAAAAATCTCTGGAGCCTGAATCTTTTTTCGGATATTGAGATCCTTCAGGATAAAGAGGTCGCTGGCGGCATTTATTTGACGATCCGAGTTAAAGAGTATTCCCGTCTTGAAAAGATTGAGCTGGCTGGAAATAAAAAAATAAAAAAAGATGATATCGACAAAGAGCTTGATTTCTATCGAGGAATGGTGGTTTCTGCTTACCAGGTCAATAAAGCTCGAAAAAAAATCAAAAAATTGTATGCGGAAAAAGGATATCTCCTGGCAGAGGTAACGCCGGAAACTTATGATTCGGAAAGTGAAGGCAAGGTTATTTTAAGATTCAATGTAAAAGAGGGAAACAAGGTTCAGGTAAAAAAGATCAATTTTGAAGGCAATACAAATTTTGCTGATGGAAAATTGCGGAAGCAATTGAAGGAAACCAAGGAAGATAGATGGTGGCGCGGCGCAGATTTTAAACGCAAGGAATTTGAAGAAGATCTGGAAAAAGTGGTAGAGTTTTATCGAAACCAGGGATTTCGTGACGCCGAGATTCTTGGAGATTCTGTCTATTTTGATGAAAATAAGAAAGACCTGTTTATCGATATTGCAGTTCTTGAAGGTGATCGTTATTATATCGGTGATGTAAGTTTTGAAGGGAATGAGCTTTATCCCAATGAGCTATTACAATCAAGGCTTGGCTTTGAAAAAGGAGATGCCTACAGCCAGGAAAAAATACAGAAAGCGATTATGGAACGGCTGGGTACACTCTATTATGACTCTGGCTATATTTACTCCCGGATCGATCCAAAGGAATTGCCGGTGGCAAAAGATACGGTGGATATTCAATTTATGGTTACCGAGGGGCATCCAGTTAAGATCAATTTAGTTCATGTCGCAGGCAACACCAAAACCAAAGAGAAAGTGATCCGTCGTGAACTTCGAATCAATCCCGGTGACACGTTCAGCAAGGCAGCCCTGGAACGCAGCCAGCGGGAAGTTTGGGTGCTAAATTATTTTGCTGATGTAAAAATAGACTACTGGCCAGTAGACGATGATCATATCGATCTGAAATTTTCGGTTGAAGAAAAATCCACTGACCTGGCAAACATGTCGGCTGGCTGGAGTGAGCGGGATAAGGTAATTGGCAGCATTGGCGTGGCAATGAATAATTTATTCGGCAATGGTCAACGGCTGAGTTTTGACTGGAACTTTGGCAGGTATTATCGTTCTTTTCAAATTGGCTTTACAGAACCCTGGCTGATGGATACCCCGACGCTGGCTGGTTTTAGTGTTTATGATACCAAACGTGATGCTCGTTATATCGGGTATAGCCAGAGAAGCAGCGGCGGATCATTACGATTGGGACGTCGTTTCCGCTGGCCCGATAACTATTTCCGCGGCGATTGGATTTACCGGATCGATCGAACTGAATTGAGCGACTTTTCACAAGCTGTTATGGATGCGAACCCAAGAAATATTGTTGGGGAAGATTGGCCATTGGTATCGAGCAGCTTCACCCAGATTATCAGTCGCAACAGCCTGAATAGACCCGAGTTTCCCACCGAAGGTTCCGAGGTTTCTTTATCGACTGAATTTGCCGGGGGATTGCTAGGTGGGAATGTTGGATATCATAAATACACGTTTTCCGCCAGTTGGTTTACCCCGGCAATCTGGAAATTTGTTTTATATACTCATACAACCGCGGGATTTCTTAATGGCTGGAAAAAAGGCTCCAAAATCCCCTATCTCGAATATTTCTTTCTCGGTGGTGAAGGAATGTCTCGTTCGACACCTTTAAGAGGATATGATGATCCATTGGCTGGATATGCTACTTCCTCAGGTGGAAAGGTCATGCTGAAGTATACAACTGAAATTCGTTTTCCCATTATTCCCAATCCAACGATGTTTGGTTTAATATTTGCGGAAGCTGGAAATACCTGGGTTAATGTATCCGATACCGATCCATTCGATTTACGACGCTCCGTTGGTATTGGCGCGCGAATTTTTATGCCGATGATCGGCATAATCGGATTTGATTACGCTTATGGTTTTGATAATATCGACCAATATGGAAAACGATATGGTAAATGGAAACCGCATTTTGTGTTTGGGAGGAGCTTTTAGCCGGGGTTTTTTTGTGGAAATATTAAGGTTATGAGAAAAAGTTTCATTAAAATATAATTTAGTATCTAAACAGTTCATTTCTTGCCCAAAGAGCAAAGATTTTTTAGGTCTCAGAAATGAAAGCTCTCAGAATCAAAAACAATAAAAATTCATTTCTGAGGGCTTTCAATTCTGAGACCAGGATTTCTTTTTGGTTCTGGCTTGTCCAGGTTAGGGATTAGGGATTTGGGAGAGATGAATGTTGAATGACGAATATTGAATTTTGCTGAAAAGAATAAACATTAAAAAAAACAAAACAAATTATTTTTTTAACAACCATGGAGGATAAGATGATAGTCAGGAATCTATCAAAAGTGATTTTCGTGCTGGCGCTGGTGCTTTTAATTTCAGCTCCCGGTTTCGGTCAAAAACTAAAAATTGGATATGTTCATTCTCAAAAAGTGTTAACCGACTTGAAAGAATTTCAGGACGCCCAAAATAAACTGGACGAAATCAATCGCCAGTGGGAAACTGAAGGAATGGAGATGCAGCAGCAGCTTCAACAAATGAGAGAGCAATATGATGCACAAAGTTTGTTGTTAAGTGAGGCAAAGAAAAAAGAAAAACAACAGGAGATCGAAGGCTTGTATCTGCAACTGCAAAAATTCCAGCGTGATAAATGGGATCCCCAATCCGGTGAAAATTTGAAAAAACAGGCAGAATTAATCCAGCCCATATTAGATAAAATTAATGCAGTGATCAAAAAAATAGGCGAAGATGAGAAATTTGACTATATTTTTGATACTGCCAATGGAGGGATTCTTCACGCCGGAGATAATCAGCCTGATCTGACTGATCGTGTTTTAGCAGAATTAAATAAAGGACAAACCGTAAAAACCGAGGCTTCCAAAGGCAAAGATAAATAAGCGAAGAAAAACAATAATCCCTCATTGAGGAATATTATGGAACTCTCTTTAACCGAAATTGCAGAACTTGTGCAAGGTGAGCTCGAGGGGGAAGATACCATTAATATTCATGGTGTTGCTAAAATTGAAGACGCTGGTGTTGGAGAAATTACGTTTATCTCCAATCCCCGGTATGAAAAATTTATTGACACAACCGGGGCATCGGCTGTTCTGGTCAGTAAGGATTTTTCCCGGGCAGCGAAACCGGTTATCCGAACTCAAAATCCATACTTTTCTTTTATAAAAGTGTTAAGGGTATTTCATCCCCCAGGAGAAATTTTAAGGGAGGGTATCCATCCGTCTGCCGTCGTTGATAAGACAACACAGATCGGTGCCAATGCTCGAATTGGCGCCGGTGCTGTTATTGAACAAAACTGCAAAATTGGTGAGAATGTATCAATCTATCCCGGTGTTACTATCGGTCCACAGGTCGTAATCGGTAATAAGACTATTATTCATGCCAATGTTGTGTTGAGAGAGAAGGTGCAGATCGGTAATAACGTGATTATTCATAGTGGGACGGTCATTGGCTCCGATGGGTTTGGTTTTGCCCGGGAAGGTCAGCAATATCATAAAATTCCACAGGTCGGTATAGTTATAATTGAAGACGATGTGGAAATTGGAGCCAATTGCACAATTGATCGTGCCACTCTAGGGGCGACGATTCTTCGCAAGGGAGTTAAGCTGGATAACTTGATACAGGTGGCTCACAATGTTGAAATCGGCGAAAATACGGTGGTCGCTGCCCAGACCGGAATCTCTGGCAGTACCAAAATTGGTAAAAATGTGATGATTGGGGGACAGGTCGGCTTTGTTGGCCATATTGAAATCGGCGATAATACAACAATCGGCGCTCAATCCGGGGTTTCGAAAAGTTTACCTCCCAATTCGATATATTTCGGATACCCGGCACGACCAATCATGCAGGCAAAAAGAGAGGAAGCCGCTTTGAGAAAGCTGCCTGAGTTACTTAAAAAAATTGCTAATTTAGAAGCAAAGCTAAACGATGCTACAAACTAAACCTTAACAAGTATAAAGGTCGCCTGTTAAACGGTGAACGAACAAGTCTGTTTCTGTGATGGAGGTGAGATGTTAAAAAACCAACGGACAATTAAAAAACCGGTTTCTATTTCTGGCGTTGGATTGCATACTGGAAATATGTCAACCTTGACGTTCAAACCAGCGCCGGAAAATTATGGGATTCGATTTAAACGAACAGATATTGAAAATTGTCCTGAGATTTTAGCCGATATAGATCATGTAATTGATATTTCGAGAGGTACAACGATTGGTCAAAATGCTACTGTTATTCATACTGTGGAACATGTTTTGGCAGCCATCGCTGGCTTGGAAATTGATAATGTTTTGGTCGAATTAACCAATAATGAGCCACCGGTAATTGATGGCAGCTCTATGCCGTTTACTGAAATTCTTATCGAAGCCGGATTTGAAGAGCAGAATTCGCCAAAAGATTATATCATCATTGAAAACACAATTGCCTATCATGATGAAAAGCGCAAGATTGATATTGTTGTCGTCCCATCCGATCAATTTCGGATTACGTTTATGGTCGACTACCAGAACCCGGCATTGGGCACTCAATATACATCGCTTTACTCGCTTGAAGATGAGTTTGTAACTGAGTATGCTCCTTCCCGAACGTTCTGTTTTCTCCATGAAGTGGAAATGCTAAAGGAACATGGATTAATTAAAGGTGGAAATGTTGATAATGCCATTGTCATTATCGACCGCGATATCGATGATAGTGAATTTGATCGATTGAAAAAATTATTCAATATTCCTGATAATGTTGTCCTGGGGGATAACGGTATTCTGGACGGGAAAGAACTGCGGTTCTACAACGAGCCGGTCCGACATAAAGCTTTAGATTTAATCGGTGACCTGGCTTTGCTTGGCGTACCGCTGATCGGGCATATTATGGCGGCTCGATCCGGTCATGCAGCAAACGTGGAACTGGTTAAAATGCTGAGGAAGGAATTTGAGAAGAAAAAGATAACTTCCAAATATCAGCAGCGTGCCGCTGGTAGAGGCGTCGTACTCGATATTAATGCAATTCAAAAGATTTTACCGCATCGTTATCCGTTTTTGCTTATCGATAAAATTATCGACCTGGTACCCAAGGAGCACGTGGGTGGAATTAAAAATGTAACTGCCAATGAGCCTTTTTTTATTGGTCATTTTCCCGGTCGTCCCATCATGCCGGGCGTACTGATCATTGAAGCCATGGCACAAGTCGGGGGGATACTGTTGCTTGATTCCGAGGCAAACCCGGAAGACAAATTGGTGTTCTTTACTGGAATTGATAAGGTTAAATTCAGAACACCGGTTCTTCCCGGTGATCAGTTAAGGTTTGAATTGGATATGCTTCGTTATCGACAATCAATTTGTAAAATGGCTGGAAAAGCTTTTGTTGGCGATGAACTGGTTTGTGAAGCAGAACTGTCCGCAGCCGTCGTGAATAGATAAAGAAAATTTGTAACTATACTCGTTAAGGATTAAAATGTAACAACCGCTGTCATTCCTGCGGATGCAGGAATCTTCATATTAACAGATAGTTAGGAGATGCCTGTATTCACAGGCATGACATTACAAAATAACCCTTAACGAGTATATTCACCGCAGAGGACGCTGAGAAAATCAATTTAGTTTTGCTATGTTTGTTTAATTCAGGAAAACACCAAATTTTCTGGTGAAATTATCAGGATAATTTAAAAAACTCTGCGTTCTCTGCGACCTCTGCGGTTAAATTTAGTTTGTTGAATAGCTACGAAAAATTTTTATTGAACTGAAATCAGCAGATCAATTTGTTTTGAGTATATTCCAAATTATAGGAGTAATTCATTGATAAATATTCACCCAACTGCTATGGTTGACGCCAAGGCTGAAATTGGTGAAGATGTGTCCATTGGTCCCTATTCTGTCGTTCAGGATGATGTCATTATTGGTGACAATTGTCAAATCGGCTCTCATGTATTGATTCATGCTGGAACTCGACTTGGTCAAAACTGCCGCGTCTTTAAAGGAGCAGTTTTGGGTACTGATCCCCAGGATTTGAAATATGCCGGGGAAAAAACCACTTTAGAAATTGGGAATAAGACAACTGTTCGAGAGTTTTGCACGTTAAACCGCGGGAGTTCCCATCGGTTGAAAACGGTCGTAGGTTCCCAAACACTACTCATGGCTTACGTTCATATTGCCCACGATTGCATTATCGGGAATAGCGTTATTCTGGCAAACGCAGTCAATATGGCAGGACACGTGACGATCGAAGACTTTGTATCTGTTGGTGGCATGAGCCCGATCCATCAATTTGTTAAAATTGGCACACATTCATTCATCGGTGGCGGGCTGCGTGTATCAAAGGATGTTCCTCCTTATATTCTGGCGGCTGGCGAACCGCTTACTTATCAAGGAATTAACCGTGTGGGATTGTCACGCCGTGGCTTCTCAAGTGAGACATTGACACAACTGCGACGCGTTTATAAACTGATTTATCGATCTAAGTTGAACGTTTCCCAGGCATTAAGCCAGATTGAATCTACGATGGAGATAATTCCAGAAATTCAAAATATAATTGACTTTATCAAGGCAAGCGAGCGTGGAATAATTAAATGAGCTATGAGTAACTGGAGATTTCTGAATACGGGAGCAAATGATTGTTATCACAACATGGCAATCGATGAGGTGTTAGCCATTAAAAGTGTTCCGCATGATAAAAGGTCTGTTTTTCGGGTCTATCGATGGCAGCCTTATGCGATCTCTTTAGGCTATAACCAGGACCCCAATGATCTCGACCAGAAAAAATGTAAGCAGGACAAAATTGATATTGTTCGACGTCCCACTGGGGGAAGGGCTGTTTTTCATGCCGAAGAAGTTACCTATAGTATTATAATTCCAAAGGACTCTGATTTCTATTCGCCAGACGTTCTGGTAACTTATAATCGAATAAACCGGGGGATCCTGGCCGGGCTTCACTTAGTTGGTGTTAAAGCCGAGTTAGTTGAACGGAAAACCGAAGAAAGCGAAAAAAACGCCGCGTACAAAGATAAAATACCCTGTTTTTCAAAATCAGCAAAGTATGAAATTGCATACCAGGGAAGAAAATTAGTTGGCAGTGCTCAGCGTCGCTATGAAAATTCAATTTTACAACATGGCTCAATTCTGATGGGAACTTTTCACCTACGGCTTGCTGATTACATCGCGGCTTTGAAAGGATATCGTATTGAAAAGTTCCGGCAGGCACTGGCAAAGAAGACAATTTCAGTTTCTCAAATTTTACCAACAAAAATTAATTACGAGAAAATTGCCTGGGCAATTAAAACCGGGTTTCAACAATGTTTTGATATGTATTTTTTTGAAGGACAATTAACGCCTCGGGAAAATGCTGAGGTACAAAAGTTGGTAAAAAAATACCAAAAATTAGGAGGAACAGATAATGAAAATTAAAAATGTTTCGTATTTAGTTGTTCTCTTTGTGATGTTTTGCGGGACTGGCGTTTTGATGAGTCAGGATTTTGATTTAAAAGAAATGATTTCACCTCCTCCCGATATTGTAGATGCTGTAGAAGCTAGATCACAGGCTATCACGAATCTCGATACAGCAATCGCTCCTTTGTTGGACCTTTTTGGTTTCTACACTGGAGGAGGCTTATACCACTCAGCAAAAACTCATAGCCTGGGAGGATTCGATGTTGGAATTCGCGTGATAACGATGATGGTTTCAGAAGACCAGAAGCCAGTTCTTCCCTATCCAAATTCAGAAGAATTTGAACCAGCCCAGGGAGGTATTTTTCGAGATGTTGAGCTTGTGGCGCTCCCCCTGCTTCAGGTTAGTGTGGGGCTTCCTGGTAATTTAGAAGCGACTGGTCGCTTTTTTACTTACCCGATTGGGGAAGGTGAAGATGAAGGAAATATCACCCTGATTGGATTAGGTGTTAAGTACGGTTTGCTTCAAAATATTTTACTACCAAGGGTTGCAATTGTTGCTACTTATCATTATTTGAGCGTCCCTGAGAAATTTGATTTTGGCAGTGTTAACAACATCAGTGCTGCCCTGATTGTCAGCAAAGGCTTTCCGATTATCGATCTATATGGCGGTTTAGGTGTTGATTTTACGACGTTAGAAATCGATCTCGAAATTCCACCCTTAGATCCCATTTCTGAAAAATATCAAAAAACAAATTTCCGGGGCAACGTCGGAATTAAAGTCAAACCGATCCCGTTACTTTTTATCCATGCCGACTATAACTTCGGAGGCGTGCAGGGATTTAACGTGGGATTGGGTCTGAGCTTTCGTTAGGAATAATTAATTCTAGATCGGGAATGAGGGACGGGCTATTAATAGACCGTAGAGTGTAGAGCGTAAGGTGTAGGGAGTGAGTGTGAAATCGATCAGCTTTTCGCCCTACACCCTACACCTTACGCGCTACGTTTTTAATGACGGAATGTCATGAAACGAGTTACTATACTGGGTGCAACCGGCTCTATCGGCACAAGTTGCCTTCAAGTCATCAAAGCTTATTATGACGAGTTCAAAGTTGTCGGACTTTCCACCCATCACCGGGTGGATTTGCTTTATGAGCAGTGTTTGCAGTTCAAACCAGAAATGGTTTGTATTACCGGCAAAGATTTTTCGATAGAGTTAATTGAAAAGATTGAGAAACTGGGTATAGAAATCACCACCGGCAAAGACGGATTGAAGGAACTCGCTTCTCGTTCAGATGTTGATATTTTGATCAACGGTCTGGTTGGAGCAAGCGGTCTTTTGCCAACCCTGGCAGCGATCGAGCAAAAAGTGGACATCGCGTTAGCCAATAAAGAAATTCTGGTGATGGCCGGTGAAATTGTCACAAAACTGGCAGAACAAAATGGTGTGAGAATTTTACCAGTCGATAGTGAACATAGTGCAATTTTTCAATGTTTACAGGGGGAAGATCAATCCCAGGTAAATCGTTTGATCCTCACTGCCTCGGGCGGGCCGTTTCAGAAATACACGACTGAGCAGTTGGAAAATGTAACGTTACAACAAGCGTTGAAACATCCCAATTGGTGCATGGGGAATAAAATCAGCATCGATTCAGCAACAATGATGAACAAGGGATTGGAAGTGATTGAAGCGCACTGGCTGTTTCGAGTTCCAATTTCACAAATTGAAGTGGTTGTTCATCCCGAATCCATTATCCATTCGATGGTAGAGTTTGTCGATGGCGCGATAAAAGCCCAGTTGGGAATTCCGGATATGAAGATAGCCATTCAATATGCACTTACATATCCGAATCGAAAATTTATTCAGAACGAACGGTTGTCTTTTAATCTCATTAATAAATTGACATTTGTACCACCTGATTTTCAAAGATTTCCAGCCGGCGCTCTTGCTTATGAAGCTTTAACAAAGGGTGGTACGGCGCCGGCTGTATTGAATGCAGCCAATGAAGAGGCGATTCAATTTTTTATTCAACAGAAAATTAAATTTAATAACATTTCAAAACTTGTTGAAAAGGCAATTGATCGGCATCAATCCGTTTCCAATCCTGACCTTGACGAAATCCTGGCGGCAGATATTTGGGCACGGAATTTCGTTCAAGAGGCTGTTCGGGAACAGGAAGTGTTGGTGGTTTCGTTTTGAGAGAAGAAAAAAAAGTTCCTGGATATACTATTAGCGAGAGTATTGGAGTAATGGATTAATAAAATCCAACCTCCTGGAAAAGGCAGAACCAAATTGGAAATAGAACGCGGATGACGCGGATTACGCTGATCTTCGCGAATATTTACCCGTGTAAATCCGCGTCATCAGCGTATTCCGCGTTCTATAAATTTTTGCCCAGTTCTGGCTTGTCCAGGTTAGGGTAATTAAAGCTTCAATACCCCAACACTTCATTAATCCATTGAACTATTTTTGTCAAGAAATAATTTTTATGCTAATTAAATTAGAAATTTAGATGTTTATATCATGTTTTATTTGGAGTTTTAAATGGAAGCTGTATTAAGATTGATCATTGGGCTGGGTATTTTAGTTTTTGTACATGAATTGGGTCATTTTATATTAGCCAAATTAGTAGGAATTCGTGTTGAGCGATTTTCGTTAGGATTTCCCCCGCGAATGTTCGGAAAAAAAATTGGAGAAACTGATTATTGTATCTCCTGGATTCCCCTGGGCGGTTATGTGAAAATGTCAGGCATGATTGATGAAAGTATGGACAAAGATGCAATCAAGGGTGAGCCGTGGGAATTCATGTCCAAACCGATATACCAGCGATTTTTAGTGATATTTGCCGGGCCGGTCATGAATATCGTCCTGGCAATACTGATGTTCGGTGGTATCGCCTATATTATGGGTTTAAAAGAACCGCTCGGTGTTTCTGTTGGCGAAATCACGTCTCAAAAAATCATAACAGAAACATCATTGCAGTCGGGCGACATGATAACTTCAATAGATGACCAGCCAATAAAAACATGGACTGATGTTGAAAATATCATTCAAGCGAATGAAAATATTACAATTAAATTTGAGCGAGATGGAAATGTTTTCTCGTCGAATTTCCCATCCGTCTATCTTGATAGTATCGACAAGTCATTGCCGCCAGTCGTTGGAGGATTACAGCAAGATTTTCCAGCGATAAAAGCGGGACTTCAGATAGGTGATCGAATCATCGCAATTAATGGTAAAGCAATCAAAACGTGGAGTGAGATGACTGAAGTGATTCATGGCAGCCCGGAAGAATCATTAACAATTGAATGGCTTCGAGCCAAAGATACAATTCTTGCTGAGATTATTCCCAGGCGACAAAAATTACAGGATCGAGATATTGGCTTAATTGGGATAAGTTACCCGGTGCAAGAAAGGGAGATATCCCTTCCACAGTCAATCGTTTATGGCGCTTCTTATTCCTGGCAAATCACTCGACTAATCGGTGAGTCTTTAAACATGATATTCACCGGGCAGCAGGACTTCAAGGAAGCATTTGCCGGTCCCATTATGATTGCAAAATTAGCTAAAGATAGCGCGCGTGAGGGAGAGTCTAATTTTATTGCCTTTATTGCATTTTTGAGCCTGAATCTCGGCTTATTAAATTTGCTTCCCATTCCGGTTTTAGATGGCGGGCATATTGTCTTTCTGCTCATTGAAGCGGTAATCAGACGACCTATTTCACCAAAGGTTAAATTAGTAATCCAGCAAATCGGGATGGCGCTTATTCTCGCGCTCATGTTATTTGTTATTATCAATGATATTCGGCGGGTATGGTAGTTAACTCTGAAAAGAAACCAGTGCTTTAAGTGCTGGTTTTTATTTTTCATTACAAATCAACAGAAAAATCTTGACAATGAGATATATTTTTGTTATTTTTTTATGAACATAGCTTCGCAAATCGAAGATGTGCCATTTTTTTTGTATTAATTAATGAAACGTAATCACAAATTTCGAATGTTAATTTCTTAGGAATTCCCACAAGGAGAAACCGAGAAAGCAGAGTTTAAGCGGAGTTTTATAACTGCCAAATAATCCCTTAAAAAATTCTCCGTGAATCCCTGTGCTCGAAGAGTATCCATTAACTCCGTTGCTCCTTGTAATATTTTTTTTAATTTTATAAAATCAAGAGGAGTTGATATGGTGAAATTAGCCGAAAGAATGTCAAGATTAGGAACTGAAACTGCTTTTGAAGTACTCGCCAAAGCTAAATCATTGGAAGCCCGGGGAAAAGAGGTTATCCATCTTGAAATCGGTGAACCGGATTTTGACACGCCGCGAAATATTATCGATGCAGCAATAAAGGCATTAAATGATGGTAAAACCCACTACGGACCGGCTGCCGGTGTGCCAGAGTTGCGGCAGGTTTTAGCTGAAGATATGGGGAAGCGGCGTAACATCAAAATTAATCCTGACCAGGTAGCTGTTACCCCTGGTGCGAAGCCGATTATGTTTTTTGTCATCTTAGCCCTTATTAATGAAGGGGATGAAGTGATGTATCCCAACCCGGGATTCCCGATTTATGAATCGGTAATTGATTTTGTTGGTGCAAAGTCAGTTCCATATCCCCTTCGAGAGGAGAGAGAATTCAGTTTCGACATTGATGAATTTATGTCGTTGATAACCGATAAAACGAAAATGATTATTTTAAATTCGCCTCAAAATCCTACTGGAGGTATTTTAACCGAAGATGATCTGAAAACTGTCGCTAAAGTGGCTCAACATAAAGATATTTACATTCTTTCGGATGAAGTTTATTTGAACATTATTTATGAAGGCGTTCATCATAGTATCGCTTCCATTCCCGGTATGCAGGAGCGGACTATCATTCTCGATGGTTTTTCCAAGACTTATGCCATGACTGGCTGGCGGTTAGGCTATGGTGCCATGCCCAAAGATTTAGCCGAGAAGGTTATTCAATTACAGATTAATTGTAATTCCTGTACTGCGACCTTTTCTCAATATGCCGGAATTGAAGCCGTTCGCGGTCCCCAGGATGACGTGCATAACATGATTGCTGAATTTAAAAAACGACGCGACGTCATCGTAGACGGTCTGAATGCAATTCAAGGGATCAGTTGTTTACGTCCTCATGGCGCTTTCTATGTATTCCCAAATATCAAACAGCTCAATATTGATGGGAAAAAATTTGCTGATCTTTTATTGGAAAAATTTGGCGTTGCTGCATTATCTGGCACTGCTTTCGGGAAATATGGTGAGGGATATTTACGATTTTCTTATGCCAATTCGGTGGAAAATATTCAAAAGGCGCTCGATAGAATAGATCAAGCGGTGAAGTCGTTATAACAATATTCTAGCAAAGCTTCATCTTAAACCGATAGAGGATAATTTAATATTCAGAAGCGGAAAAAGTGAGTGGTGAGTGCTTAGTAGTGAGTGGTTATAGGTGTATCTAGGATTTTTCCAGACTTCGTTGGAATTATAGAGAAAGGAACTATGAATTGATTGCAAAAAAGACTGCTTTATATGATATTCATAAACAACTCGGCGCTAAAATCGTCGAATTTGCCGGGTATTATATGCCCATCCAGTATAAAGGAATTAATGAGGAGCACACTCGGGTTCGATCAACGGTTGGTTTGTTTGATGTCTCCCACATGGGTGAATTTGAATTTATCGGACCCAAAGCGCTGGATTTTCTACAATATATGACTGTCAATGATGTGAAGAAGCTTAACATTTACCAGGCGCAATATTCAGCCTTATGCTATGAAAATGGCGGAATCGTCGATGATTTGCTGATCTACCGATTTCCCGATCGATATCTTATGGTCGTCAATGCCGCGAATATCGAGAAAGATTTTGAATGGCTACAGAGCCATTTAATCAACGGCGTCATCTTGAAAAACCGCAGTGACGAATATTCACTTTTAGCCATCCAGGGGCGAAATGCTCAAGCCATGCTTCAAAAGTTGACTGATGTTGATTTGTCCCAGGTTAAAACATATTGGCTCACCGAAGGCGAATTTGCTGGCGTAAAAATGATGATTGCGCGAACCGGTTATACTGGGGAGGATGGTTTCGAGATTATGTTTTCGCCGGGGTATTCCGAAAAAGTCTGGCAGGCTGTTATGGAAGCTGGTGAGGAATTTGACATCGAGCCAATAGGTCTGGGCGCCAGGAATACGCTTCGGATGGAGGTAAAGTACTGTTTATACGGCAACGATATCGATCAAAACACCAATCCTTTGGAAGCAGGCCTGGGCTGGATCACCAAGCTTGATAAAGGAGATTTTGTCGGCCGCCAGGCAATTCAGCAGGTAAAACAGGAGGGGATTCAGCGCAAGTTGGTTGGTTTTGAATTGGAAGGGAAGGCAATTCCCCGGCAGGGGTATAAAATTTTTAATGAACAGCAAGAAATTGGTTTCGTAACGAGCGGGATGTTTTCACCGGTATTACAAAAACCAATCGGTTTAGGTTACGTTATTAAAGAAAATTCAAAGGCGGATACCGAATTGAATATTGAGATACGCGGTCGGAGTTTTCCGGCAAAAGTGGTAAAGACACCGTTTTATAAGAGAGCATATTAATAGACATTGTAACATCAGGAACAAGTTTGAAAATCGATTTATTTTTTTCACCAACGGAGATTCAACCGGGCAAAATCAAAGATCGGCTAGTCGTTATTATCGATGTTTTGCGTGCCAGTACCAGCATGATTACAGCACTCTCAAAGGGATGCCGGGGGATTGTTCCGGTTTCTGAGATAGATCAAGCAAAAAAGGCGGTACAAAACTTCCCGCCAGAATCCGTTCTTCTGTGCGGAGAGCGTAATGAGATGCCAATTCCCGGGTTTGATTTATCAAACTCACCACTGGAATTTACAGCCGATCGAGTAAAAGATAAAAAGATGATTTTTACCAGCAGCAATGGTTCCAGACTGTTTGACTATGTAAAATATGCTCAAAAAACGATTGTCGCCGGGTTTGTCAATGTTACTATTGTGAGCAAATTTATAATAGAAAATAAATTGGATGTTGCAATTTTATGTGCTGGCAAAAACGGTCAATTTGGTTTAGAAGATGCGGTATGCGGCGGAATGATTATTGATAAAATAGCTGATTTAAAAGACAAGAGTTTTACTTTAAACGATGGAGCAGTCGCTGCTCAAACTATATATCTATATTATGCTAAAAACATTACTGAGATGCTATATCAAGCATCGCATGGAAAAAGGCTTATTGAAATCGGTCATGAAGCAGACCTTATCGAATGTGGACAAATTGACTCTATTGAAACGATACCAATTTTAAGTGGAAATGAGCTTGTGCCATTAAACCACTAAATATTTTGCACCGCTGAGTTCGCCGTGAGCGCAGAGAGAGAATTACTTAAAGAATTAATTCGACTTTTGATCGAATGGAGGTTTTGTTGTTATTAGTTCTTTTAATCTCTGCGATCTCAGCGTTCTCTGCGGTAAATATTTCTATTTCGTTTTCCATAAATTAAAATGATTCTCTATTGCAACTTGTTGTGTCAGGTTCAATTAACATAATTCGCGAAATCTGTCCGCAGTCTTTTTGGAGGATTCGCGGTCGAAAACAAGCAGGATTCAGGAATGGATGTCAAAAAAAAGCGTAAAGTGTTGGGTATTCTTTGGATTTCATTAGGATTTTTTATTGTCCTGAGTCTCATCTATTTCACAGCAGAAGATATACATGTCACGAAAGCTAATGAAGTAAAAAACCAGATGGGCTTTGTCGGTTTCTGGATTTCAAAGGTATTATTTAGAGAGACCATTGGATATGCCAGTTTTACTCTTCCATTATTAATCATACTATGGGGAGTCCATCTGCTCATTGAAAAGAAAATTAAGCCAATAAAGAAAATAACGCTTTATACCATATTATTCAGCCTGTATTTGTCGATGACGCTGGCATTTATTGGGATGATAAAACTATCATCGAAAATAGCAGGGGTGGATGATGTTGCATTTCAGGTAGATCATCACCAATGGGGTTTAATCGGGGGAACGTTCAGTCAACAATTTTATAATTTTTTTGGTACAGTAGGCACGTGTATTCTGTTTCCAACCATTATAATTATTACCTTACTTTATTCGCTTGATATCAAATTTGAAAAAATTAAATCAAAATTGCTGTCCAACCTGGTGAAGTTTTTTGCAAAGATTTCACTTCGATATGATCCCCGGAAGTTTAAACCTCAGAAACCAACACCAGGTATTCGAGACATATTAAAAAGTAAGAAACAGCCAGCGTCTGAATTGAAAGAAATTACACCACCACTTCCAGATATATTTGAGGAACCTCAACCGGTCCCAGATACCCCGGCGTCTCATTTAAAAGACGCCCTGGTTGAGGAAAAAGAACCCATTTCAAAACCTGCGGCTGAAGAAGTCCCCAGTCCGCGACCAAAGCGAAAATATTATTTTCCTTCTCCTCAAATCCTCGATGAACCGGTGGTAGTGGACGATGAAGTGACCTGGGATGAGTTGATGAGCAGCGCTAAAACACTTGAAGATAAGTTAACTGATTTTGGAATACAGGGTAAAGTTGTTGAAATCAATCCTGGTCCAGTTATCACCCGTTTTGAAATCGAACCGGGTTTGGGGATAAAAATCAATCGATTTACCAGTCTTGCGGATGATCTCGCCCTGGTTATGCGTGCCCGGAGAATTCGGGTTGTTGCACCCATTCCCGGTAAAGCTGCCATCGGTGTTGAAATCCCCAATCGAAAACCTTCTACCGTTTATATAAAACCGCTTATTGATTCGCCACAATTCCGGTCAGCGAAATCTCCTCTAACCATGGCATTAGGAAAAACAATTGCTGGAGATATCTATATCGATGATCTCGCCAGCATGCCCCATCTTTTAATTGCTGGTGCCACTGGATCAGGCAAGAGTGTCTGTTTAAATACCATTATCGCCAGCATCCTTTATAAAGCACATTCTTCCCAGGTGCAACTCGTTATGATCGATCCCAAGCGTTTGGAATTAAGCGTTTACTCGGCATTAAAGCATCATCATTTAGCTTTTCGGGAAGACCTTCAAGAAGAGGTGGTAACCAATCCAACCAATGCCGTCTCGATTTTAAGAAGTCTTGAAATGGAAATGGAACGGCGATACGAATTGCTGGCAAAGGCAGGTGTTAGAAATATAGAGGATTATAATTCCTGGATCAAAACAATGGGTCCTGAACAAAGTGCAGAGCCCCTACACCAGCGACCATTGGAGTACTTAGTCCTGATTATTGATGAGCTGGCGGATTTAATGCTGATTGCGGCTCGTGAGGTTGAGGAGCCAATCGCGCGTCTCACGCAAATGTCACGCGCGGTGGGAATTCATCTTATCGTAGCGACCCAGCGTCCTTCTGTGGATGTGATTACTGGTGTTATCAAAGCCAATTTTCCAGCGAGAATGGCATTCCAGGTGGCTTCTAAAACCGATTCTCGTACAATCCTGGATATGAACGGAGCTGAAAAATTGCTGGGTAGGGGTGATATGTTGTTTCTCCCACCCGGTAGCCCGGAACCAGTGCGAATTCATTCGGCATATATTTCTCATGAAGAAGTTAAAAGGATTGTGGAACATATTCATCAACAACCGGTCCAAGACCCAAAGTTTAAGCTTCCAACTGGTGAGGAAGAATCTTCAGCAAATTATGGTAAACGGTTTAGAGATGAAAAAGATGAATTATTTGATGAAGCTTTGAAATTAGTGGTGCGACACCAGCAGGGATCCGTTTCGCTTTTACAAAGACGATTGAAAGTCGGCTATGCACGCGCAGCGCGACTTATCGACCAGTTAGAGGATGAGGGATATGTTGGACCTTTTGACGGCAGCAAAGCCAGGGAAGTTTTATTAGACGAAGAACAATTAATGGAAATGGGACTTTATTAACCGATTAAAGATTAGAGGTAGTTATGAAATATATTTTTAAAACATCAACGTTTCTGATGACAATTTTTATCTGTATTCAATCGTTGTCATTGTTCGCCTCAGATAAGAAGGCGGATGAAATAATTAAAAAAGTGAAAGATAAATACGATGACCTGAAGACTTTCCATGCTGAATTTACTCAGAATTCTTATTGGAAATTGGCGGATAATGTCCACGAGCAAAAAGGCAAAATCTGGCTAAAAGGTAACGATAAGTTTAAAATTGAAACCGAGGACCAAATAGTTGTTTCTGATGGAAAAACGATCTGGACACATTCTCAATTTAACAATCAAGTTATCATTGATAATGTAGAAAAATCAGGGGAAGATGTACGATTGCCAAAAGACATCTTTTTTAAATATTCGGAAGATTATACTCCAATTTTTATACAGGATAAAAAAATTGATAACCATGATTGTCGCGTGGTAGAATTGCGAGCAAAAACAGAAGATATTTTTATCAAATATATGAAAATCTGGATAAATTTAAAACTCTCAGTACCAATTAAAATTGAGCAGGTTGATATTAATGGCAATTCGAACACTTATTTCCTTAAAAATATCCAGCTAAATGATACCATAAACGATGATTTGTTTATTTACAAAGTTCCTGATTCAGTAGAAATAATCGATATGCGTTGATATTTCAAAAATTACTATATATTATTAGAATTTAACTGATTGAAAGTAGAATGCGGAGTAGTATTAAAATTTATTAAGATTTACAAAATCACTTGACTAATAAAAGAAATATCTTTATTTTTAGATATCTCAGAAGTTGGGGGATCATTTTTAGGGGGTGAGATAAAATAAGTTCTACAATGTAAATCATTATTTTTAAATGATCAATTAATTTCAAATGTTGTATTTATTCTATCTCACCCCCCTTAACCGAGGAGTTTGCATCAATGGATCAGCATCAGGAACGTCAAGTGACTATTCAGGATTATTTGCGGATTTTGTACCGCGGAAGATGGATCATTCTCATATCCTTCCTGACAGTTGTTGGCTTTGTTACTTACTACACCTTCACAACGACTCCAATTTACCGTGCCACTGCGAAAGTTATGATAAAAGACAATGGCGGTGTTCAACAAACATTGTTTAATGTTGTTGACTTCATGGAGAAAGAAAAAAAGATTAACAATCAAGTCGAAATATTAAATAGTCGTACCTTAGCTGAAAATGTAATCGAAAAATTAATGATATCTAAAAATGCGGATAAGTTGTTAATTTTAGGTTATGATTCAGAAAGTGATCAAAACCGATTCAGCTTCAAGAAAAAATTTCGACAAATATTTGCTGGGGTTGTTACCCATCAAAATAATGAAAGTGATAAGTATCAAAATCATTTTGTGTTGAATAAAGAATTCGATGAAACACTGAGCGCCTCCATTAAAGAATTGCAGAATAATATAAGCGTAGATCCAATACGAAACACCGACATGATTCGTATCAGTGTCACGGCTCCTTCACCGACGGAAGCCGCATATCTTGCCAATACCGTCGCGGAAGTCTATAAAGAGCAAAACCAACTGGAAAGCCAGGAAGAGGTCAGGAAGGTGAAAGATTTTTTAGGAGAACAATTAGATGCCTTTCAGACACAACTGCGACAATCTGAACAGACACTAAAGGAATACAAGGAGAACGAGAAAGTCGTTGCGCTGCCGCGTGAAGTGGAAGAATTGGTTAGTAAGCTTGCAGAAGTAGAAGGAATATATCGTGAGGCTGACTTAGAATTGAATTCAAATAAACAACGTTTATCATATATTGATGAGCAGTTGGGACAAAGCAAGAAAAAT
>CBFDBN010000003.1:0-28900 GCA_965603055.1 uncultured bacterium
CCGCCCTTTTTTGGTGTCGGAATACTCCTCAACTCGATCCGTTGTATTGTAAATACCAACAATAATGATCTCTTCAATTTCACCTTGCTTGATCAAACTATCCGCGGTTTCATCCATTTGCCAATCCACTCCGATGTAAGAAGTATTCGGATCGAACAGGTTTTGACCATCGTGCATGTAGAGCACCGGGTAATGTTTTTGTAGCTTTTTTTCATAACTTTCTGGCAGCCAGACTACGATGGTTCGTTCATTTTTTAATCGATTGGCATAAAAGTTATGATGATATTTGAGATTACCAGTGATTCCGCCTATTGGCTTATAAAAACGATCACACCAATTCTCGATCTGGTGAGTCACCTTTAGATTACGCGTGACAGTCAGGTATTTGTTTCCAGGGATTGTTCCATTTGCCTGAACTTCTTCTTTATTCCATGAGCCGCGAGTGAATTTATATTCGATGTTTGCATTGATCGGCAGTTTTACCTTTAATTGATAGGTATTTTTATCTACTTTTATCAAAGGTACTGCATTCGGCTGCCAGTTACCCAATTGCGGTAGACTGCCCGCAATATAGAGTGTATCGATTGTCACCAATGAATCAGGTAGGGTCACCACAAATGTGATTTCTCGTTCCTCAACTTCAGCACATTGAGACGTGAAAGCAAATAACATGAAAAGCAATATTAATTTCAGTTGCATTGTTTGAATCCTTGATTTTAATTAAATGTTTATCGCTTAGGAAATTTTCTCTGGGTACTCTCTGCTAGCTCTATTACTTTTTGTAAAATATTTTCACTACTTAAAAAACTATTCTTGTGTTGCCAATGCAATAATTTTTTGCTCAGTTGCCTCTTCTCGATTTAATTCACCGGTAATTTTACCTTCGTGCATGACGATAACTCGATCGCTCATTTCCAGAATTTCTGGCAATTCGGAAGAAATCATGATAATTGAAGCGCCCTGTTGAAGCAGCTCTTTCATAAGCTGGTAAATTTGTGCTTTTGCTGCGACATCAATACCACGAGTGGGCTCATCAAAGATAATGATTTTGGCATTGCTATCCAGCCATCGGGCTAAAATGACTTTCTGCTGGTTGCCGCCGCTTAAACTTTTTATATCCTGTCTTATAAAACTCAACCTGATTTTCAGACGTTCCACCAGCGAACTGGCCGCATCTGTTTCTTTTCTCTTTTTAATGAAGCCAAGTTTTGTTATTTTCTTTAAATTTGTGATTGTTATATTTTCCGTCACCGACATATCGGATAACAATCCCTGGTTCTTTCGATCTTCCGGGACTAAACCCAATCCACGCTGAACTGCATCGACCGGAGAATTTATCGTAACCGCTTCACTATCAATAAAAATTTGACCCGATAACTTTTTATCTGCTCCAAATATGGCTCGAACCAATTCTGATCTTCCTGCCCCAACCAGTCCAGCAATTCCTAAAATCTCTCTCTGGTATAATTTTAAATTCACTGGTTCGGATAAATGTTCACTTTGCAGATTTTTCACCTCCAAGATCACCTTGCGATCCAAATTCTCTTCCCGTTTCACATCGATCTTTTTAAGTTCCCTGCCCACCATCATGTTTATCATTTGAGGTCGTGTGACGTCCGAAATCATTCGAGTCCCCTGAACTTCACCATCTTTCAACACCGTCACCCGATCAGCGATACGAAAAATCTCTTCAAGACGATGGGAGATATATATAAATGAAACACCTTCTTTTTTGAGTTGAAAAATCACCTCAAACAGCTTTTCCAATTCATGGGGCGTTAAAACCGCAGAGGGCTCGTCCATAACAATGATCCGTGCGTTTAAAGATAATGCCTTTGCAACTTCGATCATCTGCTGTTGTGCTATTGTCAATAATTGTAACGGCAGCGAGAGATCGATCTGGAGACCGAGCATGGTTGTAAGCTGTCTTGCAGTGCTGAATATTTTTTTTCTATCGATAAAAACTCTTAATCTTCTCGGAAATCTTCCTAATAAAATATTTTCAGCAGCAGACAGTGTTGGAGCTAACATGAGTTCTTGATAAATTACGGCGATTCCCAATGTTTGAGCTTGTAACGGATTGGCTATATCGGTCTGTTTTTCATTTAGAAAAATAGTGCCTGAAGTTTTCGTCAACGCCCCGCTCAAAATCTTGATCAAGGTGGATTTGCCTGCCCCATTCTCACCCACCAGGGCATGAACTTCTCCCATCACAAGGTCAAAATTAACTGATTTTAGGGCAGTTATGCCTGGAAAATTTTTAGTGATATTTCGCATCTGGAGAATGGGTACATCCATTGTAAGCTCATATCAAATATAAATAAACGACATAATTTTATAAACTCTATTCAACAAGGAGTAACAGGGGCAAGGAAATCAAACGGAGAAAACTAAAATGATTAACTCCGATAATCTCAGTTTTCTCCGTCTCTCCTTGTAAAAATAAAAATCCACAACATTTTCATTTAACTTTGCACGAAAAATTCAAAAACCTCGATGCAAGCCAAACTGCTTTGCTAATTCAATTGCCTGGTGATATTCTTTGCTGGTAAGACGCCGATTGATTAATGGCTCATCAACTGCATCAAAACAGGGTCGATATTGACTCATGATATTCACATAGCTTTCGGTCGAAAGTTTTTCTGCAATAAATTTTAAAATTTCTTCCGAACCAGCCACACTATTGGGCATTACCAAATGCCTGATTAATAGACCATGATGTGCAATCCCATTAGCTATTTCTAATACACCCACCTGTCGGTGCATTTCTTTCAGCACGGTTTTTAAAACTTCAAAATAGTCAGGTGCATTGGCATATTGTTTCGCGGATGCTGCATTCGAGAATTTTGCATCAGGCATATAAATATCAACAATACCTTCCAATAATTCAACAACTTCCAGAGATTCATACCCACCACAGTTATAGACAATCGGGAGTTCCAATCCCAGCTGGATAGCAAACGGCAGTGCAGCTATAACCTGGGGCACATAATGAGTCGGGGTGACAAAGTTAATATTATGGCAACCCTGCATTTGCAGGGATATCATCATTTGTGCTAACTTTTGTGTGGAAACACTTTCTCCCGCTTCCTGGTGGGAGATATCATAATTTTGACAAAAATTACACTTTAAATTACAGTGAGTTAGAAATATAGTGCCAGAGCCAGACCTGCCAACAAGTGGTCGTTCCTCGCCGAAATGTGGGAAGCTGCTGGAAACCGTCAATGCTGCGCCGGCTTTGCAATAGCCCAATTCACCCTGTAATCGGTTAACCTTGCACTGTCGCGGACACAATGTACAGGATTCTAAAATTTGGGTTAATCGGGTGATCCGACTTTCCAATTCACCCGATTCGTAAAGCGCTACATAAGATGGTTTTTGCATTGCAAATAACGTCTAATTTGGATTTATTATTACACACGTCGGCTGGACTCAAACCGAAAGGAATTTATTTTAAGATTGCTTCATTATCAGTTACATTCTAAAAAGAAATACCACCCTTAACTGATCAATTTAAGGATGGTATTTCTTCCTTTTGGTTCCATTTTAAAATAAACTATCAGCAAATCAAGACTCTTTGGATTTTTTCTTGCTCTCTTTCTTTACCTGCTCATCAATTTCTTCGGTCGCTTGTTCAGATTTTAATTCTTCAATTGTTTCTTCCTCCTCCTCCTCGTAATCTTCCTCCTCCGGGTCTTTTCTTTCTATTAAATTTTCATCGTCCTTCTTCTTTCTCAAAATCAGGTAAGATAATGTATTGCCCACATTGAAAGACGCCAGTCCATAAGAAAAAATTAATCCACCAATAATTAACATCCAGATTGCAAAAATATAGGAAGTAACAAATTGATAACCGTGTGGCAGTTGAAGCGGGATAAATTCTCGACTGAAATATACCATGGCTGACATATCACCTAAAATAGAATTAACCCAGGCGATTGAGTGGAACAACCAGATGTTCAGTATATACATGCCATGCGAAGTAATATTGATGAAATCGGCACCCATCACAAGACTGAAAACCCGATCCATAACGATGAAAGCTTTCTTGGAAAGAAATGCTAAAACCAGCATACCGATTACAGCCATTACGGCGGAGACAACTTCATATAAAATAAGTCGCCAGGGTTGCGACCATACCAGTGAAAAAGATTGAAAAACAGCTTCAAAGGCATCGTCGTTGGTGGTGGCTATAATTGCTGGCGCCTGAATTAAAGTAACAACCAAAATAATCACCAAAAATACCACAAACAGTGAGGCAAAGAACCAGAGAAAAGTAAAAATTGTAACACCGAATTCTCCAACTAAAGGTATTTTGCCCAGCAAGCCAATAACAGCACCGCCAGCTAAGCAGAAGACGATGATTATCAGGATTGCAACGGGTGATAATAAAACGGATGCAGTTTTTTTCAATGCAAATCGTGTTGCATCGCGCCAGGTATAAAAATGATTACCCTTGACTAACATATATGTGGCTCGGGAAACTGCTGTTGAGGCTATCAAATAAACTGCAATTAACCAGAACAAACCGATCACGAAAATAATAACACTGTACCAATTAGCCGATTCGGAAAAAAGACATGGCAGCAATCCATATTTCTTCCATCCATTTGAAAAACCAGTCCCTGCTGTTATCAAGCTAATGTAGGTAAATACCAAATAACCAAAATAACCAAGAACCAATCCCAAAAATTGAATCCAGATCCGTTGAAGGCTTAATGCCAATCTTGGTGATTTGAAGACATCTCTAACATCAAAACGCATCTGATGCATAACGACCTCCGTTTGTTTTTAAATGCCGGCACACCCACTGAATACATTGAAAAAGTGAGAACCTTCTAAAAGTAATTTCATATATATTACTAAATTTTATCTACTTTGTCAAGAAATTTTCTAACTTTTTTATGTCCCTTCTAAGAAATAGCATGTGACCGTCACATGCCATTAAATTTAATCCTCTGGAAAATCCATTTTTTTCCCTGGTTTTGTCTTTATGACCAGGACCTCTCCAATTCGATTTCTTTCAACTTTTTCAATAATAAACTTATAAATTCCATATTCAATTTCCTGCTTTTTTTGCGGGACTGAACCAATTAGATTAAATATTAACCCTCCAAGACTTTCATAACTTTGATCCCCTGGTAAATCCATATCCAATTCTTCATTTAGTTCATCGAGATCAATTTTCGCGTCAACCAAGAAATGATCTTCATCGATTTTTTTTATGAGCGGTTTTTCCCTATCGTATTCATCTTGAATTTCGCCTACGATTTCTTCAATTACGTCTTCCATTGTAATAAGACCGGCAGTTCCACCATATTCGTCAACAACAATAGCCATGTGCAGCTTTTCTATTTGAAAATCTTTGAACAATTCATCAATCGATTTGCTCTCAGGTACAAACAGCGCCGGTCTCGCCAACGAAGCCAGATCAATCTTTTTCAAGTCACTATTTATAAAGGGAAGCAGTTCCTTAGCATGAATTATTCCCAGGAGGTAATCGACACTTTCCTCATAAAGCGGGATCCGGGTGTGTCCTTTCGTTTTGATGAGATCAATAAGATCATTTAAAGAAATATTTTGCTCTGCGCAGACCATGTCAATTCTCGGAACCATAATCTCTTTCGCAGTCGTTTTTGAAAATTCGAAAATTGAATGGATCATCTCACGTTCGTCCTCTTCCAGCGCACCTTTCTCTTCACTGACTTCTATTAAAGTTTTGAGTTCTTCTTTTGACAACAGGTGATTTTTCACCCTGGTCGCCAATAAACCGGAAAGAAGCGTTGGAAATTTATCCAGAACCAATACAACCGGGTAGAGAATGAAACGGATAATTTCTAACGGAATGGATACGGCTGCAGCAAATTTGTAAGAATTTTTGACTGCAAAAACTTTGGGTGTTAATTCACTAAAGATAAGAAGTATTAAGGTGACGACAACAACTTCAATAATAATGGCAATATTTTCAGAAAATTGAAAATAAGAACTTAAATCAGCAGTTAACAGTGCGGCAACAGTAGCTGCCGCAACATTTACAATCGTATTTCCGATAAGAATGGTAACTAAAAGTAATCTTGGCTTAGCCAGCAGGTTCACAATCCGCATCGAGGTTCGTGAAGTGCCATCTTTTAATCGTTCAATCATTTCTCTGGATAATGAAAAAAAAGCCGCTTCTGAACCAGAAAAAAATGCAGATAAAACAATTAATACCAGAAAAATAATAATCTGTATAAATGACTCTACTTCCAAAAGAACATTAACCTCTCTTTTTTAATTTATTATTTAAAATTTCTAAATATTGATCTTCTTTTTCGGTCATTATTTTATTTTGTTCACCTGTTTGATCATCAAATCCCAATAAATGCAACACCCCGTGGATAACAATGCGAGAAATCTCATCTTCCATCAGGACATGATAATCACTTGCCTGGCGTGTAATTTGCTCAATATTAGCATAAACCTCCCCCTCTAATTTATCCCCGGTATCATCTGTTAAACGAAAGCTTAAGACATCGGTCGTGGTATTTTTATTTAAATATTCCTGGTTCAATCGAATTATATATTCGTCGTCTACAATGACAATACTTATTTCAGCCTCTAAAACACCTTCGTTTGATAATACGGTTTGGGCAAGATCGCTGATCCGCTCCTTTTTTACTTTTACGCCAGTACAAATGTTCTCAATATTAATCGTGTAATTCGACATTTTTCTCTTTGATTCGTTTCTCTTTTGCTGGAATTAACCTTTCATCCTGGTCAGGATATTCAATCCGTGCATGAAAAGTACCCAGCAAAACAGTTTCAAAACTTTCAATGATTCTGGTCAATTCTCTTAATGTTAGTGGACAATCATCCAATTCAGACTCTCTAAATCGGTCCTGTACAATCGAGATGACCATTCCCCGAATTCGGCTTGGTGATGGGTCTTTAAGTGTTCTTGAGGCAGCTTCAATAGCGTCTGCCAGCATAACGATTCCAGTTTCTTTGGTTTTCGGCTTGGGACCAGGATAGCGAAAACTGGACTCATTGATCTCCTCACCATCACTTTTTTTTTCCAGTGCCTTTTGATAAAAGAATGCAATTAAATTAGTGCCATGATGTTCTGAAATAAAACTCTGAATTTCTTTTGGGAGTTTTTGCTTTTTAGCTATTTCTATGCCCTTTTTCACATGATTCATGAGTATCAAACAACTCATCGTGGGAGATAATTTTTCATGAGGATTCTTCGATTTCATCTGGTTTTCAATAAAGTACTCCCGTTTTTCAATTTTCCCGACGTCATGATAATAAGCACCAACACGTGCTAATAATGCGTTGGCATCGATAGATTCTGCCGCAGCTTCTGCTAAATTTCCAACCATGAGGCTATGATGATACGTCCCCGGTGCTTCAATTGCCAATTTTCTCAAAAGGGGATTGTTTAAATCTGATAATTCTAACAATTTCATATCAGTGGCGATATCAAAAAAATATTCGTAAATAACCTGTAATCCATAAACCAGCAGCGGAGAGATAAACCCGTTGATTACGCCAAATCCCCAATAATTAATAATTGTCTTAAAATTTGAATAGCGCAAAATCTCCATCACGGTAATTGACACTACGTAAGCAGCAGTTATTAAAAGAATTGAATGAACTAGCCAGTTTCTGGTTCTAATTCGGCTAACAGATACAACTGCGACAGTACCAGTAAAAATGGAAATAACAGAAATATTAAACTCATTGCCACGTAAGAATCCAATTAAAATAGCTAATATAATCGTCCCCATAAAACCGATTCGGGTATCGAAAAATATTGTCAGGAGCATGGAGCCTATGGTAATTGGAATCAGGTATGGTGAAAGTCCGAATCGATTAATATTATATGCTAAAAATGAAATTAAAACAAAAATAGTGGCAATTAAAATCAGTCGTTTCAAATCTTCTAAGATAACAGCACGAGTTTGACTTAACGCCAAAAAGATGATAAATACAGAGATTGCCAGGCCAATCATCGAAAATTTGCCTAAATATCGGGCGAGTGCCAGCAAGATACTTTTCCCGGCTTCACGATCGGCTAATTCTGTTGCCAGGGAACTGAGTTTAGCAATATGATCTTTGGTAACTTTCTCGTATCGATCGATAATCCGCTCTTTTTCTATAACAGTGCCTTTGGCTAAGGGAACATTATTCCTGGCTTCAACAACGCGGCGTTTCGTTTCATCGTCATCATAAATAACATTGGGCTCTAAATACGCTTTTAATACCTGGTAACCGACTCGAATTCTGAGATCATCATCAGGAAAAGTCGTTCTTAATTTTTCAAGCAGCACGCTTTCAATTTCTTCAATATCATAAAAAGATTGGAGTTCCTCGACAATATCTTCATTTTCGGTTATGACAGAAATTTTATTACTCGCTTTCTTTACATCTTGCTTGCTTAAATTTAAATTACCCAATGAGAAAATATCTCTAGCCAATCGAATTAAATGCTCTTTAAATTTCTTCATCGTTTCATTATTGGAAGTGGTCAAAAACTGTAATAAATTTTCATCAGAATATTCGATATTGTTCTTTTGCAATATCCGTGTTACTTCTTTGACCTGAAAGGTTATATTTAATTCCTTCTCCCTGGTAATCGAAAGTGAGTCAAAAAAAGCATTCAATGACATCAGTTGATCATCGCTTAATGAATCATTTTTAGTAAAAGCAGGCAAAACTTCATCTTCGGCTCGTTGACGGTCGCGCTTTAATTCTTCCTCTGTTTTGTTGATTGCAAAGGTAAATGGAGCAATGATCTCGTCACCGACATAGACTTGATTTTCCTTCAAATCGCCATATTTATATGATCTTCCTTTTGGCAACATGAGTGAAATAAGAAAAACTACAATCAAAGCCACTGAAATCGACCAGATATATCGATCTAAAAATGAACTCTTAACATCATTAGCTTTTTTTCTGTTTGATCTAGATTTTAAAAACTCCTGGATTTTTTTAAAGTATCTATTCACTCATTCACTCCACTTTTCAATCTTTGTTCTCTTTAATTATCGTTATTATCATATTTTTCATAAGCTTTAATAATCTCTCGAACTAATCGATGTCTAACCACGTCTCGATCTGATAAATATACATATTCGATTCCCTCAATACCGGATAATATTTTCTGAATCTGTACCAATCCAGATTGTTTTTTATCAGGCAGGTCAATTTGTGTTATATCCCCGGTAATGATTGCTTTCGAATTGGTTCCCAATCGGGTCAAAAACATTTTCATTTGATTTGGATAGGTATTCTGAGCTTCATCCAGAATCACAAATGCATCATTCAAAGTTCGTCCACGCATGTAAGCCAACGGTACAATCTCGATTGTACCATTTTCCATATATTTTTTTAGTTTTGCTGGTATGACCATATCAAACAGGGCATCATATAATGGCTTTAAATAGGGGTCTACTTTCTCTCGTAAATCGCCAGGCAAAAAACCAAGGCTCTCTCCTGCCTCCACTGCTGGACGCGCCAGGACAAGCTTTTCAACATGTTTGTCCCGTAAATGCGCCAGAGCAATGGCAACCGCAAGATAGGTTTTTCCCGTTCCGGCTGGACCAATCACAAACACGATATCGTTTTTAAGGATCGATTGATAATATTTTTTCTGCCCCCCGGTTTTAGGTTTTACAAAATCATCTTTTGTATAAATTATAACTTCCGAAAAATTTTCTGGCTTTTCCGGTGAATCCTTTCCTGATTTTAAAACTTCAATAATCGTAATAAGATCGTTTTCAGATATTTGATCATTCTTTTCTAGAATTTTGATAAGCTCAGCAAATAATCGTTCAATCAATTGGACTTCATGCTGCTCCCCAGCGATTGTGACATCACTGCCGCGGGCAATAATTCTGGCATTAAAATGACTCTCAATTGTTCTTAAATAGCCATCATTTGCGCCAAATAACTTTAGCTGATCTAAACCGCGAATCGAAATTTTTTTTTGTATTTCAGTTGTCGTCATACTATGAAAAATTCATCCATTAATTAAACAGAAAAAGCTCTTAGGTTATGGCTATTGCCGATAACCAAGAGCTTTTTCTAAAAGCTAAATATCTAATGAATTTTTTATTAAGTGTTTGTAATTCATTAAAAAATAAACGAAGCTAAAAGACCAATATTTTATTTGTCAGGGAGAATCAGTACCTGGTGCGGGTAAATTAAATTTTGATCTTTAATTACATCATTGTTAGCTTCGAAAATCTTGGTCCATCTAGTTGGATCATTGTAGATTTCTGCTTTACCAGCAATTTTTGCTAACCAATCACCCTGCACCACGAGATACTCATTATCGGCTGCACTTCTTTGAATCTTAAAAAGCTGATCCGCGTAAATCAGATCAGGATCTTTAATTTGGTCACGGTTATAGGTGTAGATTCGCATCCATTGGTATGGGTCAGCATAGATGTCAGGCTTGCCAGCGATTTTCCACAAATAATCACCTCTTACGACGGCATACTCGTCGTAATCAGCTTTTGGCAGGCTGGCTCTGAGCTGGGCGGTTTTGCCTTCGATTGTTGCCAGTTTATCCTGCATTTCGCTTAGCAAAGCAATTTTGCTTCCTTTGTACTCATTGAGTTTTTCCTCGAGTTGATCGATTTCAGCTCTTCTTTTAAACAACTCTTCAGGTGAAAGACTGGCTAAAGCATCGACTTCAGCTTCGAGATCATTCAAAGTTGAGCGGAATGCTTTTACTCCCTCTTCATCTGTATCGAGTAGAGCGTAAATTTCTTTCCATGCGGTGGCGATCGCCTCGTCTGTTTGAGTAATTTGCTGATTTACGGTTTCAATATCAGCTTCGCACTTTGCGAGTTCAGCTTTTGCATCTGCTTCTCTCTTCTGGTATTCCGCCAGTTTAAGATTATAGTCTTCCATTGTCATTTTCTCTTGTGCAAAAGAAGAAAATGAGAATAACAACATCAAGCAAAAAACCAGGGCGAAAGCGGATGCGATCTTCGTTATGTTTCTCATTTTAAAATATCCTCCAAAATAATTAGTTAAAATTACATACCGCTTAACCTGTTTTGAACTGCTTCCTTTTCGCTGTTGGCATCTTCCAGTTTTTGCTTTTTCTCAGCTAATTCTCTTTCGAGATCAGCTTTTTGCTGTTGACATTTCGCCAGTTGTTCCTCTCCAGCTAAGGCTGCCTTTCTCTGTTCTTCTAATGCTTGTAGCTGCTGTTCATTTGGATGCTTGGTACAGCCACCAATTGAAAGTGAGAGAATCAGGCAGGATACCGAGACAATTATTAGAATCGCCTTCGACAATTTTCGCATTAAACTAACACCTCCTTCCGTTCCTTTGGTTTGGTTTTGTGATTATTTTGTATATATATATAACCCCTCTCCCTCCGTTCAATTTTAAATCTATTAAAGCACCTTTGATGTAACCAGTCTTACATCAAAGTTTAATAGATTTAACCTTGTAAATCATTTAATAATAGCAAAAAAAAAGTTAATTGTCAAGGAAAAAATTTAATTCCAGGCTTTTTTTTGAAAATAAATAAAATAAGCAAAATAATTATCTGGCAAAACAATTTAATGAATCATTTTACCAACAAATTATTTTGCTATTTTGAAATTTCGATACACTAAATTAGTGACTGATAATTTTTAAGCCCAGTTCTCTGAGTTGAGCTTCATCAACCTCTGCCGGAGAATTGTCCATCAGCGAAAGCGCGCTGGTTGTCTTGGGAAATGGGATCACTTCACGTATCGACTTTTTGCCAGCTAATATCATAACCAGTCGATCAAAACCAAAAGCAATACCACCATGCGGCGGCGCGCCGTATTGCAGCGCCTCCAGGAGAAATCCAAATTTTTCTTTTGCTTCTGCTTCATCAATTTTTAACAACGAAAAAACCTGCATCTGGCTTTCATAATTATGATTCCGAATACTTCCGCCGGCAATTTCATAGCCATTTAAAACCAGGTCGTAAGCCCTTGCTCGGACGTGGGCAGGATCAGTCTGCATTAAATTCCAATCCTCATTTTTAGCAGATGTAAATGGATGGTGCATTGCCACATAGCGATCTGTTTCCTCATCATACTCTAATAGCGGGAAATCTGTAACCCACAATGGTCTGTATTCCCTCTCGTTAATCAGTCCTTCATCAGCCGCCAGTTTTAATCTCAATCGACCCAATAAATTTAATGTCGTAAGCCGTTCCCCGGCGATAAAAATTAATAAGTCACCATCTTCGCCCTGCATGATTTGATTGATTTGTTTCACCAATCCTTCACTCATAAATTTTGCAATCGATGACTCCCAGCCATCTTGTGTTACCTTGGTCGTGATAATACCTTTACCGCCAAGATCGACAATAAATTGATTTAAGCTGTCAACCTGTTTCCGCGAATAGCTACCACCTTGTTTAAGATTGATTCCTGCAACAATTCCCCCGCCTTTAACCGTTTGGGAAAATACTTTGAATTCAGAATCACCAACAAGGGAGCTGATCTCTTTTATCTCTAAATCAAACCTGAGATCAGGTTTATCAGTACCATATTTTGACAATGCGTTATCATACGACATAATTGCAAAAGGAGTGGGAAAGGTGATTTTGAATAATTGTTGAAAGATATGATTCATCAAGCCTTCGACGACTTGAAAAACATCCTGCTCACTAATAAAGGACATCTCGATGTCAATTTGAGTAAACTCGGGCTGCCGCTCTGCTCTCAAATCTTCATCGCGAAAACATTTCACAATTTGAAAATATCTATCGTAGCCAGCAACCATTAAGATCTGTTTATAGGTCTGCGGAGATTGTGGCAGCGCATAAAACTTGCCCTTGTGAAGTCGACTGGGAACGAGGTAATCCCGGGCACCTTCCGGGGTGCTCCGCATCAGATAAGGCGTTTCGATTTCCAAAAATTTTTGAGAATCAAGGTATTGCCTGACCAGTTGCGCGACTTGATGCCGGGTAATCAGGCTTTGCTGCATTTCAGGACGGCGCAGATCAAGATAACGGTATTTAAAGCGGAGCTCTTCCGAGGCATCCACATCATCAACAATTAAGAACGGTGTGGTTTTAGAAGGATTCAAGATTTCATAATCTTCAACTACAACTTCTATTTCACCGGTTGGCATCCCTTTATTGACCATGCCTTCGGGACGCAACCGGACCCTGCCAATAACACTGATTACGTACTCAAGTTTCAGGTCTCTTGCTTTTGATGACGCAACTTCGCTTTCTGACGGATCAAACACAATTTGTGTCTTTCCATAGATATCTCGCAAATCAATAAATATTAAGCTGCCATGATCTCTTCTTCGATCAACCCAGCCTTGTAAAGTCACTTTTGAATTTTGATGATCTCGATTTAACTCACCACAAGTGTGTGTTCTTTTATTTTTCAAGTTTTCTCCTGAAGATTTTTCTTGAATATTGCTGGACTTTTCATTATGTTCATATTACAATTTAATTAAATTTTTATGAAAAATCAATAGGGAATTTAATTTATTTTTAAAAATAAAAACAGTCGTTAGCGGTTACACTAACGACTGTTACAAAATGCTCTATCAATTTTAAATTATTGAGAAGAAGTGTCAAACCTTACATAATTCAATTCATTAATACCCAAAGGTATAAACTTGCCTGAAAGTCGCATCACCTTTCGATGGATCAATTGCGCCAAAATCATCCCATCGTTTGATTCGGGTAATAACACATCGTTCAACGCTGGAGCTGTTTAATGTTGAAGAAATAATTTTCACATCTTTTACTTTCCCTGCCGGGGTAACGGTAAATCTTACCACAAGCTTGCCCCTTAGATCCGGGTTTTGTTTTAATTCCCGCTGGTAACAGTATTGAATGGACGAGTTATGCCGGTTTATGACTTCCGAGACTTGATCGGGATCCCGACTTTCTGATTTAATGCCTCGCTCATCAGCAATAGCGGAAACCTGTTCAACCACGATATTCCCTTTTCGATGGACATCAGTAGATGTTACCCGCCCTTTCCCGGCAATTAACTCATCAATGCCGGCGCCTTCAGTAGAACGTGTTCCCTTTTGAGCAGCTTTTCCCTTACCCTGGGTAATAATACCGCGCGCTCCCGGCTTCCCCGTTCTTTTCAAGCCATCTAAATCTCCCAAAGCTTTTTCCAGGTCGCCTTGAGTGGCACCGGCTTCTCCTAAAACATCCGTTATTGCTTCGCCCTTTGCATTTTTTCCAGAGCCAGTCAGCAATCCTAATAATCCTTTAGAGCTCACTTCCCGGGAAATCTGTTCTCGGGAAGATCTTCGTTTGTCATTCCCCGAATAACTACCGGTACCAGCAGATTCATCCGAAAAAGCTGCGTCAGTCTCTCTGCTTTGTCCAGATCGAATTCCTCCTTCTGATTCAACCCTGCCCTTTCCTTTAGCTCCACCGGAAATCGATCCACTTTCAGAAACAATTCCGGCTGGAAAAGGTTCTGGCTCAACCGGTTCTTCCTCAATTTCCTTTTCCAGAACAAAGGTTGCATATTGCTTCTGAATTCTATCGATCTGTTCTCGCTGGTATTCTGCCCGGGGTGGATTAAATGCGAAGTAAAGGGCAGTGGAAAAGTGAACGACAAAGGTGACCATCCAGATCAACAAAAAGCGTTTATCAAAAAAATCGCTAAACCTTCGTTCGAAGTCTTTGAGGGAATATTCATTGTTGTATTCTGGCAAGAAATCGCTATTGATTTCTCCACTCTTATTGAAAGAAAAGCTATTACCTTGATTGCCCACATCGACCTCTTTCATTAATTATGTTATCAATTGAATTACTTTTCCTTTTTATATACCACCAATCGCATGTTGGGATAGTCGGATTTTCCGCAGGTTGCCATTACCTTCACCAGCAGTTGATATGGGATCTCCTTATCACCTTGAATGGTCACCTTTCCAGAAAATTTTGTTCCGTACAATTCTTCCATTCGCTTTGCCTCGCGGGCATAGACCTCTAACTTCTGCTTCAGACTTTGAACAATCAATCCCTCGAACGCAAGAACTTCTGACACCGTTACCACTGGTTCATGGTTTACCATAATCCATTCTTTTGAAATCACTAAATCTAATGCGACCTCGGGAGATTTTTCAATTGTTGAAGTTGGTAAAGTGAGATACTCTGATGGTTGAATTAACATCCCCTCGGTTGAATATGTCTTCAACAGAAACACTAAAATAATGGTAAACATATCCATCATGGATGTCAAATTTAAACGGACTTTACCTGGATTGGTATTATGCTTTTTAATACGAGAAGGAATATAAGCCATGAGCCTCTCCAAACATTTCTTTCTACAATAGTTGATTATTCTTAAATAACACCGGCAGCCAGGGAAACTTCTGGAAACAAGGTATAAGTTTTATCCTCAACGGTAACAGAACGAGCAGCATCCAATGTATTCACCAGCAATTGATAATTAATTTGTGGCTCCGCTTGAACGACTATTTTCTCGGTATCCGAAAAGCTTCCCAATGCCTTCTTTTTTATTTCATATAATTTCATCGATAATTGCTGGAAATTATAATGACCATTCTCGCCTAATGGAATCGTCGGTCCTACACCATCAACATTTTTCAAAATAGCGAGGGAACTTGAAATGAAAAAGCCATTATTGGTGATTGTTACTGCCAGATCAAGCTTCCTTTCTGTTTCTTTAGGAGCTTCCAGTTGGCTAACGGATGTCCCCACCGCAGGGGGTAAATTTAAATCAATAACCCCGATTTTAATATATTGCGCCGATGAAAGCAGTAACGGAATTAACACGACCATTAAATTCATCACCGGGGTCATATTGATTTCGACTTCATCAGCGGAATGGCTACTGCGCTTTGACGGTCTAAATGCCATGATTATTGATTCCCTGTAATTAAGTTAATGAGTTTAACAGTGTGTTCATCGATTTCATCGATGATTTTTACAGTCTTATTTTGTAAAAAGGTATAAATTAAGATTGAAGGAACAGCTATGCTCAAACCCGTTAACGTCGTGTTCATCGCCACGGATATACCAGCAGCCAGCATTCGAGATTTTTCCGTTGCATCAATCCCCGGCGCTGACACGGATTTAAACGCACTGATTAAGCCATAAATTGTTCCCATCAAGCCGACTAATGTTGCTACGTTTGCAATCATTGCCAAATATCCGGTTCGTTCCTGGAGTTTGGGAATAACTTCTAATGTGCCTTCATCAACAGAATTTTGTATTGATCGGAAGTCTACCGTTTCGCTTTCACTTACTTTCCTCAATCCTGACATTACAACCTGTGCCAATGCTTTGTTTTTAGCAGAGCTGCACAGTGATAATGCTTTTTTATAATCACCAGCTTTAACAAGCTTTCGAATTTCTGCCATAAATTTTGGTGCATTAACATTCGACCTGACCATGATATAATATGCGCGTTCAATTGCCAGCGCTACCATAAAAATTGCAGCCACCAATAAAACCCACATGAAAGCCCACCCCGTTGACGTTGTACTAAAATTTTTCAGGACATCAGCCATTACACTACCTCCATCATTAGTTCTAAACAATTACTTATTTTTTTCCAGCTTCTCTTTGTTCTTTAGAAGCTTCTGTTTTAGATTTTCTATTTTTTGCGGAACAAATAATCGATTATCCATAATCATTGGATTATCAGGCATTTTTTTCAACTCTTTTTCAAAGGAACGATCAACAAATTCCATTTCTCCTAATTGTGGCTCAATCCTCCTGGGCAGAATGGCGACACGCGGCTTTTCGATTACCGCCTCAATATTAATTTCTAACAGCTCAATTTCTCCTTCTTCATTACTAATATTGGGAGTCCTTTTCACTGAATCGATTGTTACCGAACTTTTCGTGGTATCGACTTTTTGTTGAGTTGTCTGGGTACGACCCAACTCAAAGTAACCACAAATCAGGTTTAATATTATCAAAAACATAAACAGCTTTATCCAGGAATACATTAAATCACCACCTCGCTAATACATAATTATATATTTGTCCATTATAAGATTCTGTTTGATCGTTATGTCGCTGGTTTCAAGCTGAATCTGGTGCTGCTTGTCAAACCAACCTGGCAAGGACTTGACTGTAAGCACAGCCACCAATCCGCCCACTGTCGCATCATTGTCAATTGCTTCAATGGCGATGATGTTTTTACCTTCGATCACATAATCGTTAAGTTGATGGCTATGTTCCTCTTGCCAGCTTAAATCTTCATTGCTGACACTGGCGATATATTCACCATTTAGAAAAAGATTGTAAGCATCATCGGCTGTCAACTTAATATCTGCTGATACTGGTAATCCAGCAATTGAAAATTCCTTTCTGAAAAATACTCGCTTACCGGGGACTTTGCTAATTTGTGGGATTTGTTGGTTTGAATCGCTCAAAGAATCCCCTGGCAATGTATCAGCAGCAACTTTTGTCAGGTGCACAGAATCTGCCAGAATCGATTGAGTCGTATCATTTATAAATCCAACTGTATCAATAGTAGAATACCAGATTGAAACAAGCTTACCCTGGTACAAATTTCCATTCTCATTAACATAGTGTACCTGGTCCCAGGCAGAACTATTAAAACCCGGGTTCACCCAACCTTCAATATATTTGTCCGTTGCGCTCCAGGATTCATCGGAAACGATTTGATCGGTTTGTGTTTTAAGATTCAAAATCGAGCTATATTGTTCGGGATTCGCCTGGACTAAAGCCAGCATAATTTTTGAAGCCCATTGATTGGACAGTTGCATCTCGTTAGAGAAATTGTAACCTAACTCCAATAGTTCCTGTGTACCCTCTTTCAATGAAAGAAAGTTATCCTCAAATGTGAATAGCGCTTCTTCATATTCAATCTTATCAGTCTCTTTAAAAAGTTTTTCATATTTCTTTCGGTTTGAATTTGCTGATTCGGTCAACTGTTGCATCTCTTGTGCAATAGAATACAAATCTTTAAGCATTTTCTCCTTTGTTTCAGAAACAATTGGATCGCTTATATTTTCATCGCTGGCTTTTTCCACGGTTTTTTTATAAACATCAACAGTGACTTCTGCAAATGCTCCGCCAAAATCGATCAAATTCGCCATTTGATCGGATAAGGTTGTGGCATTAATTCCGTCAGATGTAAAACTTCCCCGGTCAATCATTGCGGTGTAACTGGCAAAGCTGGTTTGGTAAAGCGTTAACGACTTATGCGCTAACTTGTTATATTCAGAAGCCAATAAATTATTAGAAGTTAAAATTTTTTGTCGAGAAAGCTTAACCCAATGATTTTCAAGTCCTAATTTCCATGACTCCCTTACATTTCTCACATGAGCATCAATGATCTCCTGAATCAACGGCGTAATTGCCTTGCCCAGAACCTGTCTTCGGTACTCCATTTCTGCCACGTTATCCAATCCCCCGGGAATCGGTGCCTCCAGAAAGGCGTTTACCGTTGAAAAATTCAATTCTGCGATATCATAAATAATTTCTGAAATCTTTTCTTTACATCGATCGGTCCACCGTCTGGCAACACGCAGCGTGCTATCCTCCCTGGCGATCCTTGTTAACTCAATCGGCGTTATCGAGCTATCAGAATTGGTTAGCGATTTTTCATACTCATCTGCCAAACGAGTTAATACGTTAACTGCTTGTCGGTACGAATCTTCTGCTTTGCCATAAAGTTCGCCAGTTGTTTCATTAATCTCCTTTTGCATGACAATTCGCCGGGTTTCTTCCATGGGAGGAATCTCCTGCTTCGCCCAGGTTAAAGCAAATTCTTCGTAAGTCTCCCCGATTCTATAAGTCGCCTCATAGAGTCGCAGCGTACCATAAGTCGCGATCTTTGTATAACTATCGACAATTTCAATTAACAGTTCTCTCTTACGCTTTTTGTTCTGACTCAGTTTGGCATTTGGCAATGCAAACTCTACCCGGTCATATTCGTTATACTTTAATTCTGTAAGCTGAAACAAAGCTTCAGCAGCATAAAAATCATTATTTTCTAATTTCTTTTTATGAAACTCTTCATTCCTGGTAACTGCGTTTTTATATTCGGCAATCGCCTGGTCTATTTTATTCTTGTTTCGATAAAATTCGCCCCGCTGAAAATAAGTTTCGATCACCCGCGGTGAATCTGGAAATCGTTTTGCATATTCACCATAAATTTGATTCGCTTCATCAAGCTTATCTAATTTCAAATAGAATGTTGCCATATCATAATATAAATCATCGGCATCCTCAGAAATGGGATATTTTGCAACAAATTGTCTATTTACGCGGATGGCATCTTCCCACTCTTCAGCTTTAACAAAGAAGAAACTGGCATTGAACAACGCATCATGCGCCTGAGCAGAATCTTTCGCAACAGCAGCCAATCGCTCATAAGTCAAAGCAGCATTATTTGGCTCTTTCAGCTCACCATAGTCTAAAGCCAGGTTGTTCATCGCATCCAGCAGGTATTTGGAATCAGAGCGTGTTTCGATCAAATAATTATAAGTCTCTACCGCGCGGCTAAACTCTCGGGCTTTATCATACTCCAGGGCAGCGTTAAATAAACTCAGGTCAGCAAATTCTGCGTTGGGAACTTCCCGAACGACACGCAGGTATTCATTTCCAGCCTGAAGATGATCTTCGGCATTCGCATAAACTTCGGCTGCCAAAAAAATTGATTCTGCTAACCGCTTTCTTGCCTTTCGCTCCAATTCAGGAGAAATACCGGGTGTATCTTTTAACCGTCGCGCTATAATCTCAGCGCTTTTAAAATCACCCTTTCCAAAATAACTTTCTAATATTGTATATTTTACATTATTAATATCTTCACTATTTGAGAAGTGCCTGACAATTGTATTGAAATAACGTAGCGCTTCTTTAAATTGATTATTATTATAATAAAGCGCGCCTCCGTTGGCTAAAATCGCAGCGGTCTCTGGTTCGTGGGGGAATAATTTAATATAGTTATTATAAGCCCGGGTTAATTTCCTTTCGTTTTCAGTTAATTCTAATCGCTGGTAGTTCAGTACCGGTATTACACTGCCAATCGCTTTCAGTGAATCCGGTGACTGGTCTGCGGCAGTAATCTTTTTTTGAGTCGTATCATTTTCAACCGCCTCTTTAGTGAGCGCAATCGCATTTTCAGCAGCAAATTTTTGATATTTACTATTCCAATAAAGATCGCTTATCTTCATATACTCTTCAAAAGCTGCATCTTTTTGATTCAGCCTGGTATCCATTGTCAGCGCCATATTCCAATGAATCAATGGCGCACTGCTATCTGCCGGAAATGCTTTTAAATATTTGCGGCTATCGTTTACAGCCTGAAGATAAAGGTTTTGATCCTTTGCCAGCTCTGCCCGTTGAAATAACAGGTTAATATTGTCTCGCAAGGCTCGCTCGGTGATATAATATACTTTTTCTCTTAATTTTTCATCCGTATGCTTTTGCCACCATGGGCTGCCGGGGCGATATTCATTGTGCAGCTTATCTCGTGATACATAAGCCATCATGTCATCTCTCATATAGCGATAAGATGTTACAATCTTTTCTTGAATTTCCGGGGCTTCCTCATGATCAGGATACATTTTCAAAAGGGTATGATAAGCTTCAATAGCTTCATCATACAACTCTTTTTCATACATATAAACATCACCAATCTTCTTCAAAATCTCGACACCATAATTCCTGCCACCGATACGATTCAAATATTCAACCGCATGTTCGGTGCCTCCAAAATCAAGAAAACTGATTCCAATGTATTCAAGGGATTCGTCGCGGAGGGCGGGATTGGAAAACCGTTGTTGAGGGTCGATCTGCCTGGCATGCTCAATGTCATCTGCCAGCAGGGTAAAATAAGAAACTGCCTCGGGATAATTACTTAACCGATAGTAACTCCACCCCATTCGATATAACGCTTCATCAAATTTTGGACTATCTTTAAAATCCAGTATCCGTCTATAAAATTCAATGGCTTGTTCGATATCATTTCTGGGTGGATTAAAATAGTATTCCCCAATACGCATTAACGATTCCGGCACATAACGACTGTCGGGATATTCTTCGATAATTGAATCATAAATTTTTAAAGCAGAATCTATATTAGCGGTTTCTTCTAAAATAAATCCTTTATTATAAAGTGCGTCATCTACTAAATCGCTATGTGGAAAATTATCAATAATTTCCTGGTATAGGGACAAGGACTTTGAAAAATCTTTGGTCGGTTCTGGTATGACAGTGTCGACTTCTGCAATTTCAAATTCTTCAATCTTCTGGTCATATTCTTGCATCTGCTGCAGGTAAATGTCTTCTGCAACCTCGTAATACAGTTCTGCCAACCTGATAATGACTTTGTCCAACACCTTACTTTCAGGATTTGTTTCTAAAAATCTTTCAGCATCACGGATACCTTTTTCTCGAAGTTTTAATTTTTCTCCTTTTAGCTCATCGATCTGTTTCTGGTAATATTCCCGGTATCTTAAAATTTCCTCTATTGAATAAGTATCCAGTAACGAATCAATCTTCGCTTTTCTATTTTTCTCCCCTCCGGTTTGCTGTTGTGCAATAACCGGTTGTGTCAGAATTAGAAACAAAAATAAAATACATAAAATGGTTATTTTTTTCATCGCCCTTCCCTATCAGGTAACATTTCCTCCAGGCATAACGGCCAGGATTGATCTTTTCAAATCCGAAACCAATTCGTTTCATGTATACCTAAAATTTCTTCCCATTTTGCTGATTATTCAACCATAAACTTTCATCAAAATTTTCGACCTCTTCAGTCTCAATTTCTTTGGTCTTTGTTTCAAAATAGATATCCTGAAAATATTTCTCTTTCTCTAGCTTTTCCAATCGAACTTTCTCGGCTTCCATCTCTTTCTGTATTTTTCTCACTTCATCATCAAATCGCCGAATCCGGTCTTCTAAGTGAAGTTTTTTATCTTTCAAAACTCCATCGATCATTGCAATATTTTTTTGATACCCCCCGATCTGCTTCAGACGCTCTCGATAAGAAACAAAATTGATGTCTGTCATCCCAAAGCCGGAAAAATTTGCCCACTTTTCTGTTTCCATCTTTATGTCTTCAACATTGTGATTGGCTAACCAGACCTGGAACTGGTTTAACTGGTTATTCAAATCTGTCAAATCTTCTTCAATAATTTCCAGGTCAATCGTTGCATCGATTTTAGCTTGATCGTCGCTCAAAGTCAACAATTGAGAAACGATTTCCAGGTCCTGCTGCACCCGTTGTTTTTCAACTATCAAATCCCCTACCAGCTTATTGATAATACCGCGCCGGTAAATTATCCCCCCCTCTTTTGTGGCTAAGGGGTAATCAAGAAAATAGCTCACCCCGGAAGGAGCTTTATTCATCTGGTATTTTTCCAGGACGGTAATAAGTCGATTTCGCTGTTTCATTGCATCAGCTAACATCTCCTGGTTTCCCTGCTCTTTTGCATAATTGATTATAGATTCAAATTCCTCTATTTGCCGAATAAGAACTTTACGCTCATCATAATATTCTTCTAATAGCAGGCTGCTCACTGCACCTCGGTAACGGAAAGTCAACAGCGCTTCATTTATCAGGTCTCGTATTTTTTCAACCTGGGGGTATAATTTTTTATTCTGGTGCTCAAGAATCGTCTCTTCTATCTGCTCCAGTTCGTCCAATTGTGTCAGAATTCGCTTCCTTTCATCATTATACTCCTCAACTCTACCCAAAACATGCTTTGCGTTAGCAACATATCGCAAATCTTCCATTGCTTCATCCGGTCGCTGCTGTATTCTCTTACAGTGCGCCGATAGAACCAACGCTTCATACATATAGTTTGACAGGAGAAAATTATTACAAATCACATCAACTTTTCCGATAGCGTTATCATACTGACCTTTTTTTAAATTCGCCCATGCCTGCCCCAATAAACTGGCATCATAACCATCATAACCTTTTGAAACTTGATCAAAATAAAAAGTCGCCTTATCGTACTCCCCTCTTTGATAATGAAAATACCCCAGCTTCAATAAGGCTTCGTTTTTAAAAATAGAATAATTCAAATCAGTCCAGGGATAATTCTCGTGACTGATTATTTGTTCAAATATTTTCTTCGCCTGATTATATTTTTCAAGATTGGTGAACACAATTCCGAGCAAATATTGCGCCGGTACATTATATTTTGAAGTATCTTTAATATTTTCCAGTACACTTTTTGCATCATCATATTGATTTTGCTGAAGGTATAAATAGCCAGCCAAATAATGAGCTTTATTTAAATCCTCCCGATCAATAGTGATAAAATCCTTGACCTTATCATAATATTTGAAGAATTCATGACTCCATTTATAGGTATAACTTATTACCATCAATCTTAAATAGCATTGCCCGGTATATTGAGAATTTGGATAATTATTTATGATATTAACGTAACCCTGTTGAGCGGCATCAAAATAATGATTGGCAAAATTCGCTTCACTTCTGTAAAAAATTACTCCATCCAGGGTGGTATAATATGCGTCATAGGCACTAAAAATCTGTTGAAACTGCATTTCAGCCAGCTCAAAATTTTGATCGGAGTAATTGAGCAAGGCACTTGTTATTTCGCGTTCCAACATGCTGTTTCGCTCATCAGGCGTAGCCGTTTTGATCAAATTATCTCTCAAGATTTTAAAATTCATTAATTTCACCTGGTATTCTGCCACACACTCAACTTTCCAGGTTTTAAAATAGTCAGATATTGTTTTTCTCTTGAAATCTTCGCTCTCAACAAATCCAAACAATTCCAGCACTCGTTTATCAATATTTGTTATAATTTCATTACGAACCTGTTTAATATCCAGCTTTACGCTGGTATCTGCTGCTGCTTTTTCATCTAACGAATCGATCTTCTTTAAAATATCAGCGATAGAGACTGCTTCCTCTATGTAACTCTCAACCACCTTATCAGTAGATGGTCCGGCGATTCGACTCTCCTCAAGAATTTTTATGACTCGTTGTTTCTGTTGATCTAACTGCTTGACAATCTCCACATCACCAACAACTGCTGCCTTTTTTTGAAACCTATCAATCTTTTCATAAATCTGCAAAGTTCGATTGATCTCATTTGAATAATCTTCGATCATTTGAGCAAGCTGCTGTTTTGACAGATACTGTGTGGACAATTTTTGATCATCCAGCACATTTACAAGACGATCTTTTAATTGCTCAACCTCATTTAAAATTTTTAAATCATCAATTTTCTGAACGGTCAATTCCAAATTTTCCAATTCACTGATAATTTTTTTTATTGTTTGAATTTCTTTTTCATATTGCTTCAAAATTTGTTCACTTTTTCCATAAATAAGATCAAAACCGACATCTCCTTCGATGACGCCGGATTTCCCTCTCGCCTGAATCTCGCTGGCAACACTTTGAATCATTTCCAGCAACAGTTGTTCTTTAATGGACATTTTTCTCAGGAAACGCTTCGTTTTCAGATCTAAATAAAATTGTAACCGGGTTTCAAAATCGATATTTATATTTGTATGATTATCTTCTTTGTCGATATAACCATTGGCGATAGCAAATCCATGAATGAAAATAAGTGGGATCAATAAAGAGAGGAGACAGTTCCTCAACCATAAGCTTTTATTGTTTGTTATCATGTTGCTCTCGCTTTTCATTTTTAATAACAATCTACAATGAGTTGAAATTATAAACATCTAATTATATAACATTTTTCTGACTTAGTCAACAAAAGTTTTTTTAAATTTTTGTAATAGCTAAATAAACGAGTGTTTTCTTTTTAATTACAATAAATTAATATAATTATGTTTAATATCATAATTTATTTAATCTGACATTAACACAGAGGCTATCATCATTGTTATTTATTTTTTGGATAAAAATAGCCATTTTTTAATTTCCAAAACAATGATCAATCTATAGTTAGAAAGAGAGATTTCAATAATAGTAAGATGCTATAAATAATACTTGTTATGAAGATAGATAGCGGAAAAAATAAAAAACAATTTTTTGTCAAAATATGAAGTTACCGATCGGGAAGAATTTTAAAAAGAAAAAACCCTTTCATAGCCTTTCTCCGCTCCAATGACAGATATTAAAAATCTTTGAACCAGTAGAAAGTCTACACCCGGGTTTTTAAATATTAATGCTGGTAAAATTGTTTTAAAGAAAAATCAATATTATAAATAATTCTTAACACCTAAATCAAGATTTTGAACCTGGCTTCGATTGTAAATTTTTGATGCTTGATTTTAACGGAGAATCACCAACTTTGGGTTCAAATGGTAGTTTTCCATCTTTTTGCATTGAACAGCGACCGTCAAATACTGCACCATCATCAATCACCAGGCGGGCAGTTTTCATTTCGCCCTGGAACATTGCTTTTGTTTCTAAAACAACTTTTCCCGTAGTGCTAATTTTACCGCGAACATGACCACCGATAATTGCGTTTCTCGCGATAATTTCTCCTTCGATTTCACCCTCTTTTCCAATAACCAGGGATTCCGTTGTCGTAACATGACCTTTAATTCTACCGTCAACTCTTATACTATTTTCAACTTTCAAAGTACCTTCTAAAGATGATCCTTTACCAACAATTGTATTGAGATCACCCGATTTTGCAATTGTATCGTCGTCTTTCCTACCCAAGGTTATTTCTCCTTATTTTTATTTATTCTGAAACGCTAATAGATATTCTTTAGGATCAACCGGAACACCGTCTTTCCATATCTCAAAATGAAGATGGGGCGCCGTGCTGCGACCGGAGCTTCCGACCAGGGCAATCGAATCTCCTTTTTTTACAAAACTATTCTCTTTTTTCAATAGGACTTGATTGTGACCGTAATAACTAAAAAAACCATTGAAATGATAAAGAATAATCAAATTGCCAAGGTCATCAGTCCAATTTGCAAAAATCACAACGCCATCGGCTGCGGCATGTACCCTGGATCCTCGACTGGCTGCAATATCAATGCCCAGATGGTTGGGTAAATACCAGTCACCTCTTCGAAAATCAATCGTCAACAAACCTTCAACCGGTAAATAGGTTGGAATATTGCTGGCGAATTGATGATAGCTGCTTTTTGACCGGGTAAGAAAATTAATCCTTCCCTTATTACCCAGGGCTGCGCCTTGCTGCGGGGGAGCATCGCCATTGACTTCGTTTTCCGGAATCATGTCGATATTTCTTCTAAAAGTATTCATAACCTGGGACTTTTTTCGATCGCTAATCTCAAAGCCCTGGTCAACACCCAACACACTACGAATCCGGCTATTAAATTGAATAAAATCTTCAACGGTGTCGTACAATTGGTTTATTTTCCGATTATCATCTTTTAAATTAATATTCTCTCTTTCCAATTGCTGCTGATAGCGATTGGTAACTGAATATTTATAATAAAAAATTGTTCCGGTAAGGATATGGATAACAAGTATCGCGGCAACTACCCCCAGTATTTTAACCATCTGGAAACTTATCTTGAAAGTTAACGGATCTGAATCATCATCCGGAATGATTAAAATTGATAAATTTTTTGTTCTTTTGTTTCTTGTTTTCATATATGATACACCCACCCCCTATAAATTAATGCTGCATAATTTCTAATAATCGTTCTAATTCTTCCTGAGAATAAAATTCGATTTCAATACTCCCCCCCCTTTTCCCCGGTTTAATCCTGACCTGAGTGGCAAAAATGTTTCTTAGCTTTTCTTCCATTTCTAATAAATATACAGACTTTTCCGGTTCTTGCGGTTTTTTTTCTCTCTTTTTTTTTGTACTCTGCTTAACCAACCGTTCCACATCTCTTACGGATAGGTTGCTTTTAACGATCTTTTCCCATAATGTCTTCTGTAACCCTTCATCTTCGACTGTAATCAATGCACGCGCATGTCCCATGTTTAATTCAGCAACCTTGAGGCTCTCCTGAATTTGCCGGGGCAATTTTAACAATCGAAGGAAATTAGCGACTGTGGAACGATCTTTCCCGACACGCCTTGCCACAGATTCTTGAGTTAGATTACAATCGACCAGTAATTTATTATAAGCTCTTGCAATATCTATTGGATTCAAATCTTCCCGCTGGATGTTCTCAATCAACGACAGCTCGAGCATCTCCTCGTCGCTATCAATATCCAGCACGTAAGCCGGGACGCTATCGAAATTAAGCGCGGTGACCGCACGTAACCTTCGTTCGCCGGCAATTAACTCATATCCATCATCTGTTTTTCTAACCGTAATCGGCTGGATTATGCCTTTTTCAGCAATTGAATTTTTCAGGTCTTCCAGCGTTGTTTCATCAAAATTTTCACGCGGCTGAAAAGGATTTGGTCGAATTTTTAATACCGCTATATCATGGATTGAATTTTTACGCTCTTCGGTTTCTTCTATTGGTATATCTGGAATCAGTGCGCGAAGGCCCTTTCCTAACCGCTTACTTGCTGCCATTCTTAATAAATTCCTCCGCTAAACTCATGTAATTCTCAGCACCCATTGAAACCGCATCGTACAAAATAATCGGCTTGCCAAAGCTTGGCGCCTCACTTATTCTAACATTTCGATTAATCACCGTATTATATACCTTCTTATCGAAAAAACGTCTCACATCTTCAGCCACCTGCCGCGACAGGTTAAGCCTGCCATCATACATTGTCAAAACAACGCCTTCTATTTCAAGTCGAGTATTTAGATGCTTCTGCACTAATCTAATAGTATTTAATAATTGGCTCAAACCTTCTAACGCATAATATTCACATTGAATGGGAATTAAAACTGAATCCGAACCGGTCATGGCATTAAGCGTCAACAGACCCAAAGAGGGCGGACAATCGATAAAAATGTATTTGTACCTGTCCTTAATTTTGGGAAGAATTCCTTCCAGTATCCTTTCCCGGGTCATTGCGGAAACCAATTCAATTTCAGCGCCGACCAGGTCAACATTTGACGGGAGCAAATCCAGGTATTTCAATTCAGTTTTCATGATAACGCTATCAATATCCGCCCCTTTTATCAATACATGATAAATGCTTTTCTTTATTTTCTTCGCATCGAATCCAAGACCACTGGTCGAATTCGATTGGGGATCGATATCTAATAATAACACCGGATACTCTGCAACTGCAAGGCAAGCTGATAAATTTACGGCAGTCGTCGTCTTGCCAACCCCACCTTTCTGGTTGGCAATACTAATGATCTTGCCCATTACGTCCTCCTGATTATACAGAAAAAATATTCCTAAATATACAATACTATACTGTGAAATGCAAGATAAAAATTTGGTTAGCTTACTTTTTTGGAAGGAATAACAACTTTAAAAAGATTAAGCAGTTAGTTAAATTAATTTGTGCATTTTGGATGGAATTCTTAAATTTTGTCCAACAAATAATTTATGTCCAGTATCAAGATGATTTACCCTTTGAATGACACGCCAGTGAACGCCATATCTTTGGGAGAGAACATCGAGTGTCTCACCGTTATCAACCACATGATTTACAATTTTGAAACGAGGATTTTCCTTTCTATGGTGATCACGAAAAACCCGATAATTTGGCACGTCATCATTTGCTATAACGTCTTGAATCTTATCTGCTGCAAACTTAACAATTCCTGTGGCTATTTTTTCAGTTGGAATAACCGCAAACACTTTTTGCTGCACAGTCTGGTAGTTTATCTTTATAGCGCCTTCAATAATTTCTTCTTTACGAAGATAATCCATGGCAGATTGCAGTGCCAATAAAACGATGATGCATTTGATGATGAGTTTTATCATTAGTGTTACCTCCTGGGTGCAGATTCATTGATGATGGTAATGATTATAATACACGATTTTTATTTGATACTAACTTTTTCAATTTTCGTGCCAACAAATCTTCATAAATTTCTAACATTATAAATCATTTATTTTCAATATATTATGAAACAATTGAATTTGTTTTAATCATCAATC
>CBFDBN010000004.1:0-28479 GCA_965603055.1 uncultured bacterium
AAACTACTTATTTGATAAAGATTCAAAAGAAATTTTTCCGCTTGATTAAGAGAAATATATTGTTCTCTAAATAATCTGGCAATAATACCAAGAGAACCTACAGGTGTAATCCCCAACTTTTTCGCTGCATCTCTTACGGCTAAATCATCTGTGAGTATGGTATCAATAGATAAGTCTTGACAAAGATATAGACAGTCTCTCTCTCCTGAGTGCAAATTGTTTAAACCGTGTCTATTAATGAAATCAGAAACTACTTCGAGTTGAACTTTAGATATAGTGATATTTTTTAATTCAAAAAAGTCTGGATCATTTTCCTTTTTATGTTTATAATATTCTCCATGTACACTCTCTGGTACATAAATCATTTGAAAAATATTCAGCAAATGTATGCATTCAATTTCAGAGAGATGAATTAATGGTCCAGTGTCAGATACAACCTTTATTTCAATGCCCAAGCCAAATCCTCCATCGTAGCTTGATGTTGACGGTCAGCCAATTCTATCCAATCGATGCCGACTAATTCAACTGCATCTTCCCGAGAAATATTGCCACGAATATATTTACCCAAAATATGTTCTCGCCAGAGTTGCTTAATGCCTGTTTGAAAAGCCATGGAGATAACTTCTGATTCATCTTGATGAGTTTCTTGAGTAAGATTTTCAAGAAACGCTAATGAACTTTGCATGATTACACCTCACTATTATTTTTATCTTATAGCTTTCATGCTGCTTAAGATGGAGTCCTCTTGAGAGGTGAACTCTATCTAAGCAAGCGTGGTGGTGAAATTTCCAATTGGAAATCTAACCAAAAACTACCATAAAGTCAAGTAACATTTTTCAAACTATCTCCTGAACAACTCCCTCGCAATCACCAGCCGCTGGACTTCTGAAGTCCCCTCGCCAATCTCACACAACCGAACATCCCGATAAATCCGCTCCAGCGGCGTATCTTTGGTGTAGCCCTTTTCACCAACAATCTGAATCGCCTGGTGCGCAACTTTGGTGGCGATTTCAGAGGCGTACAGTTTCGCCATGGCAGATTCGACGATGAAATCCTTATGCGCATCTTCCAGGCGGGCAGAGTAATAAATCAGGTGTCGTGCGCACTGGATTTCCGTATACATATCTGCAATCTTCCACTGGATCGCCTGAGATTTTGACATTGGTTTGCCATTTAGCTGATGCTCTTTGGCGTATTGGAAAGCGTAATCATAAGCTCCCTGTGCCAGTCCCAGCGCCATAGCCCCGATGGAAATTCTTCCGCCATCCAGAATAATTAAAAATTGCTTGAAGCCTTCTCCCTCATTTCCTAACAATTTATCGGAAGAAAGACGCATGTTTTCAAAAACCAGTTCGTTGGTAGCTGCAGCTCTAAGTCCCATCTTATTCTCTTTCTTAGGGATGCTGAAGCCAGGCGTGTCTTTTTCAACGATAAATGAAGAAATTCGTCGTTGGGCTTCATCATGCTCTGTTTTAGCGGTAATGATTGTTACACTTGCTTCTGAAGCGCTGGTGATAAAACATTTGCTACCATTGATGATCCAGTCATCGCCATCTCGCACAGCAGTTGCTTTGGTAGCACCTGCATCAGAACCAGCCCCAGGTTCCGTGAGTCCGAATGCACCCAGTTCATAACCTTTAGCCAGCCCCGGAAGATATTTTTCTTTTTGTTCTTTATTTCCAAATAATAAAAATGGCATGGCGCCCAGTGAATTATGCGCCGCAACAGTAATTCCAGTCGAGCCGCACACCCGAGAGGTTTCTTCAACAGCAATAATATAAGAAACCGTATCCAATCCCAGTCCGCCGTACTCCTTTGGTATCACACAGCCGAACAAACCAAAATCTGCCACTTTTTTCATGATATCTTCTGAGAAAACACCTTCGGTATCAAATCGATCGGCATGGGGCGCAATTTCTTCCAAACAAAATTCTCGGACTTTTTTTTGAAATGCAATTTGTTTATCGGTAAATTCCATAATTATCTCCTCTATCGTGAGACGTGAAATGGCAAACGTGAGACTCAATGTTTTTATTGCTCGTGTTTTGCCTCTCACATTTCACTTTTGACGTTTCATGTTTTTATTTCAACAATTGATTTGCAATCACCATCCGCTGTACTTCCGAAGTACCTTCATAGATTTCGGTGACCCGCTGGTCTCGATACATTCGTTCAACAGGATATTCTTTCATGTAGCCATAACCGCCGTGAATCTGTAAAGCTTTGTGTACCACTCGAAACGACATCTCTGATGCAAACAATTTCGCTATTGCTACCTCTTTTGATACACGCTTTCCTTGATCGTATAGCCAGGCTGCGTTATAAATTAAAAATCGTGCGGCTTCAATATCGGTTACCATGTCGGATAGCATGAACTGAATGGCTTGAAACTGGCAGATTGTTTTGCCAAATTGTACCCGCTGTTTTGAATATTCCAGTGCCTGTTCATAAGCACCTTCGGCTATGCCCAATGCCTGGGCGGCAATACCGATCCGACTGTGATCCAATGCTGCCAGGGCAATTTTATATCCCTGACCTGGTTCCCCTATGAGGTTCTCTTTCGAAACTTTGCAATTTTCAAAGAAAACTTCAGTAGTCGAAGATGCTTTGAGTCCCATCTTATTTTCTATTTTTCCAACCTTTATCCCTGGGAAAGATTTTTCCACGACAAAAGCCGAAATCCCTTTTGATCCAGCCGATTTATCTGTTGCACCAAATACAATAAAAATATCCGCAATTCCACCATTGGTCACAAATTGTTTCATTCCATTTAAAACATAATGATCGCTATCCAACTCGGCGCTTAATTTAATATTTGCAGCATCCGAGCCGGCATTGGCTTCGGACAAACAGAATGCACCGATGCTGGAGCCACTTGATAATTGAGGCAGGTATTTTTGTTTCAAATTATCTGATCCATAATCTAATATCGGTACCTGTGCAGGAGAATTGGTTACAGATAGTGTAACTCCAATCGATGGATCAACTTTCGATACTTCTTCAATTGCCAGCGCATAACAGATCGAATCAAATCCTGCGCCACCATATTCTGGCGGTGTACAGATTCCACAATAACCTAATTCAGCCAGCTCTTTCAAAATTTCAGGATGCGTAAATCCTTGCTGATCAGCCTCTTCTGCCATGGGAGCCAGTCGCTCCTTTGCAAAGTCTCTCATCGAATCTCTCAACATAGTCTGTTCTTCAGTGAGATTGAAATCCATAATTCCTCCGCTAATTTTTTTAAATAAAAAGGCGAGTGTATAACTCGCCTTTTTAATACTTTATTTTTTGTGTAAAAATAAAAGAAATGTGAATAATATTTATTTCTTGTGCCATATTATTACCGCTAAAATCAAATCAACGAATTAAGATAGCGACATTCAAAATGCCGTATCCCGGGATTGAAAAATTGAAATAACTAAAATTTAAAACATTTGGTGGAACTTCAATTTTTATTTTAATAATTTGCTCAATTGATCCAGAGCCACCGCAATGATCGCAGAAGAAAAATAGATTGCTTCCCTTTCCCCTGCATGTTGGACATGATTCACGGAGTGGAATTTCAACAGGAATGATCCCCCCTATCCTGGCTTCTTCTGGCGTTAAAATCAACTCCATTTGATTTTTAAAACCAGCAAAATCCGGATAAAATGAATCATTGCTCAAGAATTGATTGAAAATTTGATCAAAAAAATTTTCATACAAAAATGGAAAGGGGAAGCCAGTTTCCCTGGTGCGAAACGAATAATTTGGAATATTTTGGGATTGCTGTTGTTGAGTTCGTTTTTCCCTATCATAATTATTCCTTTTGCTTTTCTCCCCGATGGCATCATAAGCTTCCTGTACTTCTCGGAATTCAGTACTATCCTCTATGCCACAAGAATCGGGGTGGAAATTCCGTGCTAATTTGCGATAGGCTTTTTTAATGTCTTCTTGACTGCAATTAGGAGACAAATCCAATATTTTGTAATAGTCCTTCATCGTATTATTTATTAAACTTTGCTTTGCGGCGCCTTTACCATTGAAAGTTTATTTCAGCTAAGCTCTTCTTTTTTTAACCCTCTAAAAGTTTTAAGAGTTTCAATCTTTTCATTTATTCTTTGTTAATTTAAAAATCCAGAATAAAAAAGTCAAGTAGAATCTTTTCTCAAAATAAAAAAAGGGCATTTTGCCCTATTGCGTAATAAAAAAATGGACTCCTCTTTAAAAACGGAGTCCATTTTAGTTTTGGATTAACTTTTGTTATTTGAATTTTTTTTAAGAAACTGAAATAGAAATTTCTTTCGGTTTCTTCTCTTCCTTCTTTGGCAACGTAACCGCCAAAACACCATCCTTAAAAGAAGCTTTTACTTTATTTCCATCGATATGGACTGGAAGAGTGAAATTTCTTTGGAACTTGCCATAATTTCTTTCGACCCTATGAAACGTATGACCTTCTTGTTTTTCTGCTGATTTTTTCTCACCGCTGACTGTCAAAATGTCGTCAGCAATATTAATTTTCACATCATTCTTTGACACAGCTGGCAATTCAGCAAAAATTACGAAATCATCTTTTGTCTCTTTAATGTCAACTAAAGGATAACAATCACAAAAATTTTCACTGTCTTCATCAGTATGGTGATGAAAATGATGAAATCTCTGATCCATTTCTCTTCTCAAATGATCCATATCACTCAATGGTCTCCAACGTACGACTGGCATAATTATTTCCTCCTAATGAAAATATTAATGTCTTAATTTCTACTTAATTTTGTTATTTCTTCGGAGACAAATAGTGTGCCAACTTTTGAAGATGCTTTTTATCAATTGATTTTATAGGACTTAGATTTAATTTAAGAGTTGATCAGAGTAAGAATGCTGGCGAGTAATTTTTTCATAATCGAGTCATTTTGTCAGAACAATAAATAGTTCTGACAAAAGGTACTATCTTTTTAACAAAACAAAAAGCCCTGGCAAATTGATTGCCTGGGCTTTTATTAATTCATACGGTTTACAATAGTTTTAATTTTTGGTAAACATGAGATGATTATCTGAGTTTAAGATAAAAATTATCCCCAGTTTCCTTGATCTATAACATTTCCAAGTGCATCATACGTCCACCATGCCCCGCTTCCAGAGGCTGTCCAACTTGTATAAAAATCTAATACAAAAACATCATTCACATATTCATAAAATTTAAGCTCTCCTGAATTGTCAGGATTGGATGTGATTTCCAACTTCGTATCCGGAACACCATCATCATAATAAGTACATACAAAATAGAGTGGATTACCAGCATAATTAGTCCATGTCCAATGAATCGCCAATTCTGATGTATTATTCACAAAATCAAATAACATAAACTGTCCAGCCGTTCCGTTTGTATTTTGTTCGATTTTGAGAAAAGTAAAATCATTAAAAATGATGCCTTCTGATTGGGATGTTCCGTCCAATTTTATGATCCACTGGAAACCAGTATCATTTTCAGTGGCAGTTAAAGTTACGGTCAATCCGTCTTCTTGCCATTTCTTTTCCCAGCCCGTTGCAGCAAGATCGCTGTTGCTTTTTGCTAAAGGTGGTGGGGTGAAAAAAGAGGCTAAATTGGACATGGCATTTGCCATATTTATATAACTCACTGACATTTGAGCCATTGGATCAGATGATTGCTGCATATTTTGTGGAACTGTGACGGTTTTAGGTACGAATTGTGGAGCGTCCCCATCTGGTTCGGATGATTTGTCCTTTGAGCATCCAGTAATTAATCCCAAAATGAGCACAACGACAAATAACCTAATAAATTTTTGATACTTCATGAAGATACCTCCTACGTTTAATTGTTGGTTAAAGTGAACAATGAATTTAAGGTTAAATATGATCAGGCTTTTTCACCAGGTCATAAATTTTTGCATCTAAAAAAATTTGAAATAAATCTGAATCAATCTTGCCATCCTTAACTTCCCATTGAAGAATTTCAAGCGCTTTGTCCACCGGCACGGCACGTTTGTAAGGTCTATCCCAGGCGGTCAAAGCATCATAAATATCTGCTATTGCCATCATTTTCGCTTCGATGGGAATTTCATCACTCGCAAGTCCATTGGGATAACCGCTGCCATCTAATTTTTCATGGTGACCAGAAGCAATTTGTGGAACTCGTTTCAGTTCCGAAGTCCAGGGAATTTTACTTAAAAAATTGAATGTATGGTTTACATGTGATTCAATTTCAATTCGTTCTTCATTGCTCAAGCTCCCCCTCGGTATTGAAAGGACTTCGATCTCTTTGGAAGTCAGCAATTTTTGATGATTGCCATTTTCACTGAATTCTATGGTACTGATCTGTTTTAACATTTCAAAGCCTGTCTGTTTTAAAACGGTCGGCTCATTGACTTCACAGATGATTTGAAAAAACCGATCCAGTTCCTGGACTCGCTCTCTTGTTTCCTGATCCCAGCTTGAAATTATTGAAAGCGCTCGCTCTCGTTCTTCTTTTAATAGACAGAGGACTTTTTCTTTTGAATATTGCAGTTCCGTTGCCTGCTTAAAAATTTTAAATCTATTCTTAACAGCATCTAATTCATGGGGAAACAATTTTTTAGCCTTGATCAAAACATCTTCCCGAACACCAATTTTGCCGAAGTCGTGCAAAAGACCGGCATAATTAATCTGTTGAATTTCTTCACGGGTAAATTTAATTTGTTTGAATTTACCATAATCGATCCTGTCCACTTTTTTTGCCAGGGCAACTGTCAAAGTTGCGACCCTTTCAGAATGACCAAAAGTCGTTGGATCACGCTGTTCAATAGCAAGCACGGAAGCCCGAATAAAACCTTCGAATAAATTTTTAATTTCTTCATAAAGACGGTTATTTTCAATGGAAATCGCTGCCTGGCTTGCTAAAGAAGATGTCAGATCTACACATTTATCATCATACGGGATCACTTCCTCTTCGATAATTTCAGGAGAAGTCAACCGTGTTTCCCACGTCTTTTTTCGATTGATTAATTGCAAAACAGCAATAATTTCATCCTTATGGGTTTTCATTGGTATGACCAGCATGGACTTGGCTCGATATCCAATTGATTCATCAAAACTGCGGTTATGGCCAAATTTTGAATCAGCCGGTAAATCATAAACATCACTGATATTTACAAATTCGTTGTTCAAGGCAGCATAACCAGCAATGCTTTTTTTCTCAATCGGCATCACCGATTCTTTAAAAGGGATTTTGACTGAATCGTTATGCGCCAGCTTAAAACGTAACTGCTTGTTCGCGAAATAATTATTTTCATCTTCGGGGATACTATCAATAGTCTCGACAAGGTATAAACTTCCAGCATCGGCATGAGTAATTTCACGGCTTTTTTTGAGGATCATTTCCAATAACGCATCAGGATCCCGTTCGGCAGAAAGGGCAATACCAATATCATAGAGTTCCCTTAATTCCCGACTTTGTCGATGAAGTTTCTGTTTTAACTGTTCCACTTCCAATTTATTAAGCAGATGTTGTCGGGCATTAATAAGCGTTAATTCAACCTGCTTAACACTGAAGGGCGGTTTCAGAACATTCCAATGGGGAAAAATTTTCTGGTAATTTTCTCCTTCTAACATATTAATGACACTTTCATTTAAAGCAATAATATAAACTCGTTCCATGTTTTTATTATTAAGGTTTTGTTTTAATTTCATGCTTAATTTTTGAAGATGGTATTCATCCACTAAAAAAATGAAGTGCGAAAAATCCTGGAAAAGCTGAGGAAGAAAATCATCTTTTTCAAGATCGAATGACTGAAAATTTGATCCTATTTGTTCAATAGCTTGTCTTATTATTGGGTCTTGTGCTTTCCTAAGATAAATCAGGGGGGTTATCTCGTGTTGCATTGTCTCTCTCCTTCTATCAAGAAAAATTTGGGGAATTGATAGCCATAAATACTAACTTTTTTAATTTAAAATAGCTGGGAACATTATACTGAAACAATATGAATAAAATAAATAGAATGCTATTTAGAATAATATGATATAGATCACAAAGCTAAAATTTGTTAAAGAATAGAAACAGATGTTATATTTAATAAATATAAGTTATTAAGATTGTTTCTTTTTTAATTAACTAAAAATATAATAAATTTGGAATAGAATTGCAAGTACTTTTTATATTAAATTGTTATATGAGTTATTTTGTAATTCTAAATCTGTAACACAATTTTCCTTGACAAAGTTGTTTTATTTAAATATATTTATCGAGTAATGAATTAACATACCGAGTAATCTGAAAATTGAATGTACAGGAGTATTTAATAATGCGATATGCTTCAATTCTGTTTTTAGTTCTCACAATGCTTTTTGTTTTTGGTTGTAGTGAAAAAAAGGATACGCAAAGCAAAACCCAACTGAGAACTGAATTTGACCCAAACCAGCCTGAATATGGTGGAACCCTGGTTCGTGCCCTGGCCGGTGAGCCTGTTTCATTACAGCCGCTTTATGGCTACAGCGATGGTGCTTCGTGTGAAGTGATCATTCACCTTTTTCCCCCGTTAGTTCGCAAATTAGAAGATCCAGACAACCCGGGACATGCTATCCTGACTCCATTGCTTGCTGAAAGCTGGGAATTTTCAGAGGATGGCAGGGAATTAATTTTTAAGCTTCGAGAAGGCGTCCACTGGGAAGATGGCGTGGAAGTCACTGCAGAAGATGTCATTTTTACTTATCAAAAGGCGATTGATCCCACGACTAAAACCATTGTTCATTATGCTTTCAGCCGAATCGATACAGTGCTTGCGTTGGATAAATATCGATTTAAAGTAATTTATAAAGAACCTTTTGTTTATGCCGTTTATCGCTGGGATATAGGTGTTTTACCTAAACATATTTTGGAAGGAAAAGATATCAATACGGACGAATTTAATCGCCGACCGATAAGCTATGGCATGTACAAATTTCATAGCTGGACGAGCAATGAACAGGTTGTCATCGAAGCCAATGAAAACAACTATTGGGGGCGCCCCTATTTAGATCGGATGGTTTTTCGAATTATCCCTGAAGCTGCAGTCCAAATTCTTGAGTTAAAAGTAGGGAATTTAGACCTCGTCACCCGGCTTCATACCACCCAGTATGTACGTGATCTTGTTGGACCTGAAACTGAACAAAATGTAAATAAATATCAGTACGAAGATAATTTCATGTACGGATTGACATTTAATTTAAAAGTACCGCTTTTTCAAGATAAACGAATTCGTCAGGCAATTCATTTTGCCATTGATAAACAAAGTATTATCAAAGGCGTCCAATATGGTATGGGAAGACCATGTTATGGTCCAATTCCGCCTGAATCCTGGGCGTTTAATCCTAATATTAAAAAATATCCTTATGACCCGGCCAGTGCACGGCAATTGTTAACAGAATCGGGTTGGAGCGATTTAGATGACAATGGTGTTTTAGATAAAGATGACCAACCATTTCAGTTTACTATGCTTTGTATGCAAAACGAAGCGGTCCAGCAGATCGTGACTATTGTTCAGCAACATTTGAAAGATGTTGGTATTGAAATGAAAATAAAAGTTGTGGAATGGAGTGTATATCTCAATACTTTTATTGCCAAAAGAGACTTTGATATGTGCGTCACTCGTGGCGGATTGGCTGTTTTAGACCCTGATTTGACATTTGAATTTCATTCCAGTCAAATTCACGATACCGAATATAACTGGGCAACTTACATTAATCCAGAATTGGATAAATTGATTGAAGCAGCCCTGAAAACCTTTGATCAAGAAAAAAGGAAACAGTATTTTTTGAAAGCCCAGGAAATTATTTCCGAAGATCTACCAGTCATTCATCTATTTTTAAGAGATAGCTTTGTCGCCACCAGCAAACGGGTTCAGGGTGTGAAGCCATATCCTTCCCCATTGGGACTTGATTATAATTTAGATTGGTGGTGGATTCCCAAGGTTTATCAAAGGTAGATAAAGAATTTAGTGACAGAATAATCCAGGATAATGATTGTACTCTTTCAAAGGTTTCAAACCTTTGAAAGGATTATCCTGCGATAGAACTTTAATAATAGTTTGAATGATTCAAGAGTATGATAAGATATAAAAAAAACATTTTTATTATTTTAGTATTAGCTACATTGTTCACCTTCCCCTGTCAAAACTTCTGTCAAAGCATCGCTTTTCACTCGAAGCCACTGGGCTTTCATGTGGGTGGGCAATTGACCTTTGATATCTATAAACCATTTACCTCAGTTTATTTTAATTTCAAACGATTGCAAAAACCTGCTGCTTTGAAAAAAGGAGAAGAAGGAGAGATTTATCTTAGACTGGTACGGCGCTCAATACTCCCTAGTTACCTGCTGTTTCAAGCCACTGGCTATCCCCTATCGACTTTGAGCAGTTACCTTGAGACGGATCGTTACAATACATATAATCGGTTCAATATTAAATCTGATTTTAATGTTTTGCGTTCAATTGGCGCAGGTTTTGAAGAACCTTATGCCTTCTCGTTATTTTTAGGGAATGTTCTCTTTTTAGCTTATGCAGATAGCTCTGAAAATCGATTAAAACAATCTGGTTCGGCGCTGGCTGGTTTTTTGATTTCATCGGGCAAGCATCAAATTTATAATAATATCTATCTTCATGACAACTGGTATCAAATCGAGTTAATGTTAATCGGGAATATGAACGAACCGAAACGAAGAAAGATTTCATGGAATTTTCGCATTGGCACCAAGCTTCACTATAATGAATTTTTACGAGATGTGTTCACCCTAACGATTGAGCGAAGCCACACGGACTGGCGCTCAACCAAGTGGACCATGGCTAAAAATAGTATTTTCAAATATCAAGCACATCTTCCAATCCCATCTTCAAAGGATAGTACGCCGGCAACTTCTCATTTGATTACGTATGGGAAAAAGATACCACTAAATTTGTTTCATAGAAAAATATTCTTTGTGTTAGGGATCGGCATTCGCTGGGAATGGGTAAAGTATTACGATCACAATATGGATCAGTTCGATCCTGATCCGAAAAGTCAACTGATCTGGCTGATACAACCAAATTTGGAGTTTTAAATAGGAGTCGACTATGCCAAAATTTCAAGCCAACTTTCATCTCTATGCTGAAAACCTGAATCGAGCGATTTCATTTTATACTGAGAACTTTAAATTTAAACTCTTAGGACATGTTGCAAACGAGGACACTGAAGCCTGGGCAGCAATGAGAGTCGAGAATGCTATTCTCTGGCTGGGTGATAAGGGAACAAATTCAGGATTAATTATCCTGATCGATAAAGAAATCGAAAAATTTGTGGTGCAACTGGTTGAGAATAACGTCGAATTTTTTATTCCAGACGAATTCAAAAATGAGATTCAAGAGGGACAAAATGTGGTACAAACGGATTGGGGCAAACATGCCTGGTTTTTTGATTCGGAACGAAATTCAATTATGTTATTTCAACCTTTTGAATAGTAAAAAAGTTAGTATGTAATTCCGATGCTTCGGCATTAGCAAATGCCGAAGCATCTTTCTAATAAAAATGCAAGAATACACTTCTTGTTAAATTTGATTAATCACTATCCTGCGCATCAATCACTGCAATCGCTGTCATATTCACAACATCAATTTCATTAAAACTACCAACTTCCAACAACTGTACCGGTTTGCGCATACCAACAAGAATTGGTCCCACAGCTTCTGCGCCACCCAATCTTTGAAGCAGTTTATAAGCGACATTACCTGTTTCGAGATCTGGAAAAATGAGAACATTGGCAGCGTTTTTGTCTTTTAAGGTACTAAACGGATAGTTCGTATCGAGGATTTCAGGCACAACTGCGGTATCCGCCTGCATCTCGCCATCAACTAATAGATCAGGGGCACGATCTTTTACAATTTCAGTTGCCTCACGTACCTTTTCTGATAATGAATGTCTGGTACTTCCAAAATTTGAGAACGAAACCATTGCCACCCTGGGTTCTACATCAAACCTTCTCACCTCTTTGGCGCATATTAAAGCGATTTCAGCTAAATCTTCGGCTGATGGATCAATATTGACGGTTGTATCAGCGAAGAAATAGATATCCCCATTTTTCAGAATCATCATATAAATACCAGCCACTTTTTTAACATCAGGTTTGACACCGATAATCTGAAGCGCCGGTCGAAGAGTTTCCGGGTATCGCTTTGTCAATCCTTCGACTAAGCCATCGGCGTCCCCGACATGAACCATCATCGAGCCAAAATAGGTCGGAAGCTTCATCGTCCTCAAAGCATCTTGATAAGTAATCCCTTTGCGATGCCTTAACTGGTAAAAAGTTTCAGCATACTTTTCATATTTATCTGAATTCAGGGGATCGATAATTTCTACCCCTTTGTCCAGATTCAGCTTCATTTCCTCAATATTTTCCCGGATGACATCTTTATTACCTAACAGAATGGGATGAGCCATTCCTTCATCCAGCACAATTTCACAGGCTTTGAGAATTGGAACATGTTCGCCTTCAGGATAGACGATTCGTTTCGGCTCTTTTTTCGCTTTATTAATCATCACCCGCATCACTTTTCGTGACATGCCCAGGCGTGCTTCTAACATTTCTTTATATTCTTCTATATCAATATCAATGCTGGCGACGCCACTATCAATAGCCGCTTTAGCCACTGCACTCGCTTCCCAGAGAAGGACCCTGGGGTCAAAAGGTTTGGGAATGATATATTCCCGACCAAACTCAATTCTGTCTGATCGATATGCTTTTATGACTGTATATGGCACCGGCTCTTTGGTTAAATCAGCAAGAGCATGGGCAGCAGCGACTTTCATGTCTTCATTGATGGCTGTGGCACGGACATCCAGCGCACCTCTGAAAATAAACGGAAATCCCAGAACATTGTTGACCTGGTTAGGATAATCGCTCCTACCCGTTGCCATAATAATATCATCTCGGGCATCCATCGCATCTTCGTACGTGATTTCTGGATCAGGATTTGCCATGGCAAAAATAATTGGATTGTCCGCCATACTGCGAACCATTTCTTTTGTTACAACATTGGGAGCTGAAACACCACAGAACATATCTGCGCCTTTGAATGCATCTTTCAATGTTCGCGCTTCAGTATCAATGGCAAATTCATCCTTGTAAGGATTCATACCCGCTTCCCTGCCTTTAAAAATGACTCCCTTGCTGTCACACATGATTATATTTTCTTTTCGCACACCTAATGCAACGTAAAATTTTGCACAAGCAATACCTGCTGCTCCGGCTCCATTGATTACGACCTTAATATCATCTATGGTTTTTCCAACTATCTCCACTGCATTAAGCATTCCTGCACCTGAAATAATTGCTGTACCATGCTGATCATCATGAAATACAGGAATGCTCATTTGCTTTTTCAGTTCTTCTTCAATATAAAAACATTCTGGTGCCTTAATATCCTCTAAATTTATTCCCCCAAAGGTCGGTTCCAACTTCTTCACTATATTTATGATTTCATCAGGATCTTTGGAATCAATTTCAATGTCAAACACATCAATATCAGCGAACCGTTTAAACAGCACTCCTTTTCCTTCCATAACTGGTTTCCCGGCTTCAGGCCCAATATCGCCCAATCCCAACACTGCCGTGCCATTGCTTACCACTGCAACCAGGTTCCCTTTAGCAGTGTATTTAAATACATCCCCTGGATTCTTTTCTATCTCCCGACAGGGTTCGGCAACACCTGGGGTATAAGCTAAAGATAAGTCCTTTTGGGTTACACAAGGTTTCGTAGTATTAACCTCTATTTTTCCGTGTCGAACTCGAGAATGGTAATTTAAAGATTCCTCTTTTGTTATCATAGTAGCATCTCCTTAAAAATTAAAAAATACTAATACCAGGAAAATTAATAGACTTATAACACAAATAATAAATACTTTTTTTGCCGAAGTCAAGTTAAATATTTTTTTCTGTATTTATGATTCTGTTGATAAGGCATCCTCCCTAAGGTTTTTTGCATAACCTTAGGAAGGATTTCAATACTAAAAGAGATTTATTTCTCTGCAAATCGCTTATAGAATTCGTAACGTTCTTTTACGATAATCTCAAAATCATTCCAGAATCCTTCGACCTTATCCGGGAAAGTCTGTTTAAGAGTGGTATATCGCTTTTCGCCTTGCAGGAATTCTTTCACACTTATTTGTGGTTCTTTTGTATCCAAAATGAAAGGATTTTTACCTTCTTGTTTTAATGTCGGATTATACCGGTAAAGCAGCCAATAACCGGTATCAACGGCTTTTTTCTCTTCTTTCATTGTCATCGACATGTCAATACCATGATTAATACATGGAGCATACGCAATAATAATTGAAGGTCCATTGTATGCTTCTGCTTCCCTGATCGCTTTTACGACCTGGTTTTTATTGGCACCTATAGCAACGGACGCGACATAAATATAGCCATAGCTCATCATCATCAAGCCGAGGTCTTTTTTAACGGTTTTCTTGCCAGATTCAGCGAATTTTGCTACTGAACCTAACGGTGTTGCTTTGGAAGCCTGTCCCCCGGTATTAGAATAAACCTCTGTATCCAGCACAAGTATATTGACATTTCTTCCAGTAGCCATCACATGATCGAGACCACCGTAGCCAATATCATAAGCCCAGCCATCACCACCGATGGACCAGACACTTTTATCAACAAAATAACTCTGCAGCTCTTTGATTTTTAATAGAACTTTCTTTTGCTCATCATTGGCTTTTTCAATAGCAGTCGGCAATAATTCTTTAATTTTCTTTGAATTTTCTTTTGCCGGTGCGTCGGTCAATTGCCATAGTTCTTTTGCCTTGCTTAACGCATCATTCAAATCGCCATTAATTCCCATCGCTAATATTTTATCAACATTGTAATGCAATTGTCGCCGGTTCGCATCCACAGCCAATCGCATCCCGAAACCATATTCAGCATTATCTTCAAAAAGGGAATTAGCCCATGCCGGACCATGTCCATCTTTATTTTTAGTATATGGAATAGTTGGAAAAGTTGCACCCCAGATAGAAGAACAACCGGTAGCATTAGCAATGAGCATACGATCACCAACTAATTGCGTGATCAGCTTCACATAAGGTGTTTCGCCGCAGCCGGCACAAGCACCGGAGAACTCCAATAACGGCTGTTTGAACTGGCTGCCCTTTACAGTAGTTTCCTTAGTACTTCCCAGGATATCACTCGGAAGCGTATCAAAGAAGAGAGCATTTTCCGCTTCACCGGTTTTCCTTTCTTCTTCAATGGGTCGCATCTCCAACGCTTCTTTGGGACACTCATTAACACAATTTTCACAACCGACACAGTCTTCAATATAAACCTGGATTTTGTATTGAAAATCTTTATCTTTGCCCATTGCCTTAAGCGTATGGAATGTTTCAGGAGCGTCGGTTAAGTCCTTTTCATTTATCAATTTAGCGCGAATGGCAGCATGGGGACAGACAAATGAACATTGGTTACATTGAATACAATTTTCTGCAATCCAATGCGGTACGAATGGCGCCACGCCGCGTTTTTCCAATTTAGTTGTGCCGGAAGGAACATATCCATCAAGTGGCATGTGCGAAACTGAAATTTCATCACCTTTTTCCCGCATAATTTTTTCGATAACATTTCTGGTAAAATCATCGGAATCGTCTGGCACTAATTTGCTCATCGTTCGATGTTTTGCAGGCATTTCCGATGGAATTGGTATTTCTTCTAAGGCTTCATCTGTTTTATCCACGGCAGACCAATTCATATCCACAATTTCTTTGCCTCGTTTGCCATAAGTTTTCTTAATAGCTGCCTTTATCATCTCAATTGCTTGTTGCCTTTCAAGAACGCCAGAAATCAAAAAGAATGCTGTCTGCATAACTGTATTAATGCGGTTCCCCAGTCCCACGCTATTTGCGATTTTCAATGCATCGATATTATAAAGTTTGATCTTCTTTTTAATAATGGTTTTCTGCATATCTTCTGTCAGTTGACCAAATACTTCATCTTTGCTCCAGTTGGAATTTAACAGAAAAACGCCGCCATCTTTAATACCCTCTAAAAGATCATAACGTCCGACAAATGCTGGATTGTGACAGGCAATAAAGTCAGCATCCTGAACTAAATAAGGAGATTGAATCGGGGATTTTCCAAATCTTAAATGGCTGCGGGTGATTCCTCCGGATTTTTTAGAATCATACTGAAAATATCCCTGTGCATACATATCTGTATTATCGCCGATAATCTTGATAGAATTTTTATTAGCGCCTACAGTACCATCAGCACCCAGTCCCCAGAATTTGCAGCTAATTGTTCCTTCGGGAAGCGAATTGATATCTTCTTTAATATCAAGGGATAAATGGGTTACATCATCATCGATTCCCACTGTAAATCCATGGGTACATTTAGCGTCAAGATGATCATAAACTGCTTTTATCATGGAAGGAGTAAATTCTTTAGAGGAAAGTCCGTATCTGCCACCAATGATAGTTAGATCTTTTCTATCTTTTAGTGCAGCAATGACGTCCAGATAAAGAGGCTCACCAATAGAGCCGGGTTCTTTTGTTCTATCTAAGACGGCAATTTTCTTAACTGTTTGGGGGATGACTTTGACAAAATGTTCAATGGAAAATGGTCGGAACAATCTGACTTTAATAAGACCTAATTTTTCACCACGATTTGTATTGAGATAATTAACCGTTTCATCGATTGTTTCACAACCACTGCCCATAGCGATAATAATTTTATCAGCATCCGGGGCACCGACATAATCGAAAAGATGATAATGTCTGCCAATTTTTTCGGCAAGAAGGTCCATGTATTCTTGAACAATAGCCGGCGCCGCCAGATAATATTTATTAACAGTTTCTCTTCCCTGGAAATAGACATCCGGATTCTGGGCACCGACTTTTACCATTGGTTTTTCAGGATTCAAGGCGCGACTGCGGAAGTCTTCCACATCATTCATATCCACCATTTCCGCCATGGTATCGTAATCGATCACTTCGATCTTTTGAATCTCATGTGAATTTCTAAATCCATCAAAGAAATTTAAGAATGGTATTTTGGCTTTCATCGTACTCAAATGAGAGACAGTGCCAAGATCCATAATTTCCTGCAAGGAACTGGCAGCCATAAGAGCAAACCCGGTATTTCTGGCAGACATTACATCTGAATGGTCACCAAAAATTGATAATGATTGACAGGCTAAAGAACGAGCTGACACGTGAAATACAGTTGGCAGCATCTCGCCGGCAATCTTATGCATATTGGGAAGCATCAGCATCAAGCCCTGTGATGCTGTATAGGTCGTCGTAAAAGCACCAGCAGAAAGTGCACCGTGAACAGCTCCGGAAGCACCTCCTTCAGATTGCATCTCAATAACATCTACTGTTTGCCCAAAAATATTTTTCCGATTATGGGCTGCCCACATATCGACATATTCTCCCATTACTGAAGATGGAGTAATTGGGTAAATCGCTGCGACGTCACTAAAAGCATATCCTACATGAGCGGCAGCCATGTTTCCATCCATTGTTGATTTTTCAAATTTTTTCATAATATTTAACAATACCTTTCAGTTAATAATATTTAGTGATATTTTTCTATTTTTGTTATCATTGAATATACAAAGAATAAGAGATGTTATAAAATAACAATTTTTCCCATAAAATCAAGTATTTTTTAATCTAAATTACAAAATTGTAGTGTCTAAAAAATGAATTGTTTAATATTTTAACATCTGTATTTATGGAGTGTTACATAAATTATTGCCAGGGAAAATCTGTTATTTATTAAAAAAAATCCACCTTATCTGCAATAACTGTAAAAAAAAATGACAAACACAAAGAAATTATCGGTGCAACAATCCAAACAGTAAATAATTTTTTTGTGGTAAGAATCATGATAAGTAAAAAATTATTGCCACTTGAATTAATATTTAATTCTTTCAAAACCATCGATGCTACCGGACCTGCAGCATTTGCTACATTATTTGAACCTATTACAAAGGCAACATAATGTTACAAGAATATTAAAATGTCACCTTGAACTTGGAGCCCATTACATTATAAGCAGACCATTCCTCAAATTTCTTATTAGATTCTAACAGGTAGTAGCCGTCAAAACTAAGATTCTTCAAAAGCTTAATTTTAATTCCAGCATAAATACGATTACGATTCAATTCACTTTCTTCAAAGTCAAAAAATATCTCGTCTGCTAGATACGGCTGAATATTATATTTAGTAAATTTCAATGGAGGTGTAAGAGTCAAGCGATTCCTGTATCGCCAGACCTTATCTTTACCCTGTTGGTAGCGATTTTCAAATCTATTTCTATCATTAAGTTTAAATTTTCCCATCTCCCATTCAAATGTCAAATTAATATGTGGCTTTTTTTCTTGATACCATTGTCCATTTTTTTCTTTATGGGAATGCCAGTAATTTAATCCAAGATAAAACCAATCTGCAAATTTATAGGTAACTCCAAAATCAGAGCGATGAAAATAAAGATCGCTTATATTATCACCCATTCTGAATTCCTCGTCTAAGTATATTTTCCATTTAGCAGATAACTTTCCTTCAATGCTAATTCGTGGCCAGGATTGCCAATCTCCATCTTCAAAGGCAAAAGATGTATTAAAAATTAAAAATAGACTTATTCCTATAATAAAAATTTTTTTCATAAAACTTTTCCTCTTTCTTATAAGGTTACTTGCAGAACCAGGATATAATTACTTGTTTTTCAATAAAGATAGCCAAACACTTTTAACTAATCATGTATCCTTTGATGTCCCTCTTCTGCTCCAAAAATTCTAAAGGATTTAAGGGATAAAAATACCTGCTGATTTTCACGCCATTGTTCCCGTAATAAATTATTTTTATTTTCAATGACTCTAATGTTCATTTCATTGATAGTGCAATCAATCTCATAATGACTCCCCTGGTAATGAATTAAGGAAATTTGGCATGGTAGATCGTACGAACTTTTTTGTTCAGCATGAAGTTCTATATCCTCAGGCCTGATCAGTAGTACCATTTCATCATCCTTCAAAAGCTCATAATTTTTATTTTCAACAGCATAATCCGTACCTTTGATGAATATCTGGTTTTCCTTTACCAGGGCATCCACTACATTGACATGTCCGATGAAACTGGCAACAAATTGGCTGCATGGGTGCTCGTAAACTTCTTTAGCACTGCCAATTTGTTCCACCCTGCCCACATTGATCACCACAATTTTATCAGAAATCTTGATGGCTTCATTCTGATCATGGGTTACAAAGACAGCGGTGATGTTGAATTTTTTATGAAATTCACTTAACCATCGCACTAAATTATCCCGAACTTTAGCATCAAGCGCGCCAAAAGGCTCATCGAGCAGCAGTACTTTAGGCTCAGTCGCAAGCGCACGCGCCAGGGCTACTCGCTGTCGCTGCCCCCCGGACAATTGATCGGGATAGTGTTTTTCGTAGCCCTGTAATTTTACAAGATTGATCAATTCAATTACTTTTTCTTTAATATATTCCTTTTTTTGCTTCTGTATTTCCAATCCGAAGGCAATATTTTTTTCAACAGTCTTATGCTTAAATAGAGCATAGTGCTGGAAGACAAAGCCGACTTTTCTTTTCTGTGTCGCAAGCGAAGTGACATCTTTACCAGTTAAATAGATTTCGCCGCTATCAGGCGTTTCTAAACCAGCAATAATTCGTAAAATTGTGCTTTTACCACAACCACTTGGTCCCAACAGGGCAACAAGTTCACCTTCTTTGACCTCAAAACTTACATGATCCACAGCGGTAAAGTCACCAAATTTTTTACAGATATTTTTGACCACAATCCCCATAACTAATCGACTCACTTCCTGTTACAAATATGCTGCATCGTTGTCAATATAACTAATGAAGTTAACGCCAAAATAATAGCGGCTGAAAAAGCCCCGGCATAATTGAAATCAGTAAACTCCTGGTGAACGTGCAATGTTGCCGTCTGAGTTTTGTTAATAATACTGCCACTTACCACAAGCACAGCCCCAAATTCACCGATAGACCTGGCAATGGTTAATGTGATGCCATAAACAAGTCCCCATCTAATAGAAGGCAGGGTCACTTTCCAGAAGGTCTGCCATTTAGAAGCTCCCAAAATATAGGCAGCCTCCTCTTGATTTAAGCCAAATTCTTTGAGCACTGGAATTACTTCTCTGGCAACAAATGGCAGGGTAACAAAAAGTGTTGCGATGAGCATACCAGGAAATGCGTAAACGATTTTAACCTGGTGTGCATCAAACCAACTGCCAATCCAGCCATAGGGGCCAAACAAAATGATGAACATAAAACCAGCCACAACCGGGGACACTGCAAACGGTAAATCAACCAGCCCCTCGAAAAAAAGTTTGCCGCGAAAGCTGTGCTTGACCAGAATAATAGCTAAAATAACTCCTAATATAGTGTTAATAATGATCGTGACAACGGTGATCCACAGCGTCATGGTAAAGGAATGTCTTGCAGCAGGCGTTGTAATCGAGGTGATGAAAATATTCAAGCCATTCCTGAGAGCTTCTTTCATAATGCCGTAAACAGGCAACATGATCAACACTAAAAACCAACCGACCACGGCTATCATTAATAAATATTTTCCGGTCTGCCTTTGTTTTCGAACTATCTTAACAGCATCATTGCGATTGTTCATGTCTGCGACTCCATAGTTGTAACAGATTTAATAAAACCAGAATAATAAAGGAGCAGAATAATAGAACGACAGACATGCCGAGCGCACCCTGTTGATTATAACTTTCCAGCTCACCATAAATATAAACGGAACTAACCTGGGTTTTGAACGGAATATTACCCGCCACAATGGCGATGGAGCCAAACTCGCCGAGCGCTCTACTGAATGATAGTGCCGCGCCGGTCAATATCGCTGGCAGCAAGGTGGGTATTACGATGCGGAAAAATATAATAACAGGCGATGCTCCCAATGTTTTTGCAGCCTCTTCCATATCCTGATCCATTTCCAATAACACCGGTTGAACGGTGCGAACAATAAAGGGAAATGTGACAAAAAGTAATGCCAGGATAATTCCTGGTTTGTTAAAGATAATTTCGAAGCCATATTTCTCTAAAAAACCACCGATGAAGCTGTTTGGACCGTACAAAGCAACCAGCATGATGCCGGTAACCACGGTCGGAATCGCAAATGGCAAATCGATTAGAGCATTCATCAGGTTTTTTAAGGGAAAATTATACCGGACCAGGACCCAGGCAGTAGCTGTACCGGTAATAATGTTCAAAATAACCATAAAAAAAGCGGTTATAAATGTGAGTTTCAGGGAAAATAGAGCTTGTGCTGTGGTTATGTTCGCCCAAAGCGCTGGAAGACCACCTTTCAATGCTTCTGAACTCAAGGCGAAAATCGGTAAGATGATTAGCAAACCGATATAAAAGAATGACAGCCCTCTTAAAACGAAATCGCCTCCGCTTATAGTGATGTGTGGAAATAATCTTTTATTCATGTGCCAGTTCTTCGATAACCTTTGTCCAGATGCCATCTGCGCCAAAAATGGTCTCAGTCACTGTAACCCATCCGCCTAAATAATTTATGTCAAACAGGTATTGTGGAATAGGATATTGTTGAACAAATTCTGCTGCAATTTCTTCGTCTACTGATCTGAAGCCATATTTGCAAAAAGCACGCTGTGATTCTTTTGTCAAAACAAATTCGACAAATGCTTCGGCAACGACTCTGTTTTGATGTTTTTCAACATTCTTATCGATGATGGCGATGGGATTTTCAATAAGAATGGTTGCTTCGGGAATGATAAATTGAATTTCTCGCCCTTGTTTTTGTCTTAAAAGCGCTTCATTTTCATAAGTTAACAATGCGTCGCCAACCCCATTTTCAAACGTTGTCACTGAGGCACGTCCCGACTTATCCATAACTTTAACATTTCCCTGGATAGATTTTAGCAATTGTTTGGCATAGGCTTTGTCTGGTTTTCCAGTTTTAATTTCGCTGAGTTTAAGACCGGCTCCGTAAATAGCGTTAATATCCCACATGGCACCACCCGAAGTTTTAGGGCTGGGGTATAATACGCTAATGCCTTCTTGAGTTAATTCTTCCCAATCTTTTATATTTTTTGGATTATCAGGTCGGAAAGCGATTACAACAACCGAACGAGTAACGAAGCCACTATACTGCCTGTTTTTCCAATCGTGCGTAATAAGTCCCTTATCTTTTAATCTATTGACGTCTTTTTCCAGGGACAATGCCGCAATATCAGCTTCAAACCCGACAGCAATGGCTCTCGACTGCGCGCCTGAAGCGATGTAAGATTCTTCGAACTTAACATGCTGCCCTGTTTTCTCTAACCAATACTTTTGAAAAGCAGGAATGATCTCCTTCTGGTAAGCTTCTTTAGGAACAGTATAAGCCCCGAGAATCAATGTAATTTCGTTTGTGTCTGTTTTTGACTTTTCGCTTTGACAGCCAAACAGCGATATCAAGACGATAAATAAATATATGAGTTCCTTTTTCATAATGTATCTCCAATATTAGCCTCTTTGAAAAAAGTGATTTTTTAAAATAACGTTTGATTAAAGATATTCACTATTTTCAGTTGCTTTATTCTGTTTTGTTATTATTTCATTGATTTCTGTTCATAAAAAACATATCGGATGCCCTGAATCAAAAATCATTAAATTTCCAAAACATCCGATACATTGTTTTTTTTTCTTCCGAAGAAGAAAGGTATATATGGAATTAAAATTTCAGTTTTCTTTGGAATCTTTCACATAAATAAACCAATAGAAAGTAGCTACAAAGAAACCGCCTCCAATTATATTACCCAGTGTTGCTGCGCCAATATTAGCTAATGCAGTACTCCAATTTAAACCGGCAACTGTACCATGAGCCGCAAAAATACCGGCAGGGATGAAGTACATATTTGCTACACTATGCTCAAACCCCATAGCCACAAAAGCCAGGATTGGGAAAAAACAAGAAAATATTTTGCTCACAACATCCTGGGAAGAAATCGCTAACACAACAGCTAAACATACAAGCCAGTTACAACCGATAGCGCGAAAAAATACCTGTTCAAATGACAAACCGGCTTTTCCACTGGCAATGGCGATGGCATTTTCGCCTATTGCTGAAACAACGCCGCCGCTCCCATTTAAACCGCCTTTAAAGACTATCCAGGCTAACAGTAATGAGCCGACAAAATTACCAATCCAGACTATAACCCAGTTTTTCAATAAACCGCCAAATTGTATTTCTCCTTTGTACAACGCCACCGGCATAAGACAATTTCCAGTAAATAATTCAGACCCGGCTATGACGACTAACATAAGTCCTACACTAAATACTGCTCCGCCTAGAAACTTAGCAAAACCTAATCCAACATTAGCTGCTACTCCAGTCGTAGCAGTAGTGCAAAGATGAGCGCCAAAACCGATATAAACGCCTGCCAGGATAGCCAGAAAAAACATTTTGTCAATCGGTAAGTTAGCTTTCATTTTCCCGATTCCCACTAAAGACTGTGCCGTCTCCGGGGGCGATAAAAAACTCTTCATACATCCTCCAAGTAAATTAATGGTTCATTTTAAAAATTATTTAATATATTTTTTAACAATAGCCAATAATTCATCAGACTTTAATGGCTTTTGTAAATATTCTTTTACCGGTACTGCTGAAGTATCAAACATCTGACGTGAAGCATCAGCAAAAGATGAGAGAATCACAACCGGTATTTCCGGCTTAAGCTTCTCAATTTCATCTGCCATTTTGCAGCCGGTATCAACTTCTTCCATCATAACATCTAAAAGAATAAAATCTGGTGTAGATTTTTTAATTAACTCAAGTCCTGAGGCACCATCTGCTGCTTCAAGAACTTGATAGTTTACTGATTCCAGGACAGTTTTTGCCTGCTCCCTGAAATCCATATCATCGTCTATAATAAGAACTTTCTTTTTATCAGCCATTTTACCTCCAGATTATTTTATTAATAATTCAAATTCTTCACGAAATTTACTAACCATTGCTTGGATCGCAGCTGCGCCAGCTTCTCCCAATGGGCACAATGTTGAGCCGTTTATTGATTTAGTTAATTTAATTATTAACTCAATATCCCCGGTTTTACCATTGCCATTAATCAAATTTTTTAATATCTGTTGAATTTTTGCCAGACCTTCCCGGCAAGGAGTGCACTGACCACAGGATTCGTGGATATAAAAATTGATTGCGGTTAAAGCAACTTCCGGTATTGAAGTATCTTCATCCATAACTATGATACCGCCAGACCCTAACATAGTATTTGCTTTCACACATGAGTCGAAATCCATATCCAGATTAATTTCATCAGCCTTTAAAATTGGCGCTGATAACCCCCCCGGAATAACTGCCTTTAATTTTTTACCATCTTTGATCCCGCCAGCCGCGTAAAAAATTAAATCTTTGAGATTTGTACCCAGGGGATATTCATAAACTCCTGGTTTATTAACATGACCTGAAATACCGTAAAGTTTTGTACCAGCACTTTGAAAAGCGCCCATGAGTTTAAAAGTTTCAGCATCATGCTGCAAAATAAATGTAATACAAGCCAATGTTTCCACGTTATTAACAATGGTGGGACAATCGTAAAGTCCAACCACAGCAGGAAACGGCGGTTTCAGGCGCGGCTGACCACGCTTTCCTTCAACAGATTCAATCAAGGCTGTTTCTTCACCGCAAATATAAGCGCCAGCGCCCCGCATTACCTGAATGTCATAATCAAAACCTTTGCCCATAATGTTTTTTCCTAACAGATTGGCTTTTCTGGCATTTTCAAGCGCACGCTCCAAAATTTCGGCAATCCATTTGAATTCGCCTCGAATATAAATAAATCCCATATCTGCCCGAATCGCATAGCCGGAAATTGTCATTCCTTCAATAAGCAATAGCGGATCATGCTCCATGATTTCGCGATCTTTGAAAGTGCCGGGTTCGCCTTCATCTGCATTACAGATTAAATAAACAGGTTTTGTTTTCTCCTTTGGTAAAAATCCCCATTTAAATCCAGTCGGAAAACCAGCTCCCCCTCGACCACGAAGAAATGATTTTTTTACTTCAGCGACGATTTCTGCGGGGGTTTTTGCAAAGGCGTTTTTCAGTCCTTCATATCCCCCATCGCTTATATAATTTTTGACTTGTTCCATGCCTGCAATATCAATATGGCGAGTCAAAGCTTTCTTTTCTTCTATCATTAATAATAGCTCCTTTATTGTAGTGATCCTAAAATGTTATCAACCTTTTCAATGTTCAGGTTTTCATAATATTTATCATTAATCATCATTACCGGGGCTGTGCCGCAAGAACCGAGACACTCAACCTGACTGAGCGTGAATTTAGCATTTTTATCGCTTTCTCCTGGTTCAATACCCAATTTTTCTGACAGATGTTCAATGATATTCTTTGCCCCTAATAAAGAACATGAGAGATTACGACAGACCTGAATATGATATTTTCCAACAGGTTTTTTGTTGAACATTGTATAAAACGTCAGCACTCCATAAACTTTGTTGGGATTCGTTTTTAGAATTTCAGCCAATTGTGTTACGGTTTCTGGCGGAACCCAGCCAAATTCGTCCTGTATTATATGTAACGCAGGAATCAAGGCTGAATTTTTATCGGGGAACCTCGCTGCTAATTCTATTATTTTTGTTACTATTTCTTGTTTTAGTTTATATTCCGTTTCATCAGTAACATGCGGAGATGGCAATATTGACATATATCATATCCTCCAATATTATATTTTATAAGCTCAATCTAAAAAGATTTAAACCGCGAATCCACCAAAAATACGGCGGACTTAAAGTTTCGCCAATTACGCTAATTATTTTTATTGAGGTTATAATTAATTTGTTTCGCGAAATTCGCATAATTAGTGTCTGAACGAAAACTATTAAATTTGTAGTAAAAGTGTCATTCCGAATCCCGATCTATCGGGATGAGGAATCTGTTTTTTACACAAATATTGGACTTACAGATTTCTCCCTTCGGTCGAAATGACACAAAGGTGTGTTTTCGTTCAAGCACTAATTAGCGGTTTTAGAGTGAACTCCTGTATTCAAAAAAATATTATTTACTTTTTGTTATCTAATTTTTCAATAGCAACCGCGCAAACTTTGTATTCTGGAATTTTCGCAACTGGGTCCAGCGCGTCAATCGTAAGAATATTCGCGGCAGATTCTGAAAAATGCCACGGTAAAAACAGACTGCCTTTTAAAGGACGTTTTGAAATTAAAGCGCGCACAGTTACTTCACCACGACGGCTGCTGACTTTTACGAAATCACCGCCGGCAATATTTAATCGTTCGGCATCCTTTGGATGAATTTCAATGTAATTTTCAGACGATTTTTTGCTCAAAACCTTTGAGTTACGAGACATTGTCGCAGTATGAAAATGGTATAAAATTCGTCCTGTTGAAAGAACAAACGGATATTCATCATCAGGCATCTCTGCCGGCTCTTTGTGCTCGCAAATCGAGAACAAGCCTAATCCACGCACGAATTTGTCTTTGTGCAAGAATGGCGTTCCAGGATGTTCCTCATTGGGACAGGGCCACTGAATACCCTTATTTTTAATTCGTTGGTAGGTTATTCCAGCATAAGATGGAGTGCACTGACGAATCTCTGCAAAAATTTGCTCCGGGCTACCAGCGGATAATTTATCATAATTCATTCTTTTGGCTAATTCGTCGAGAATATCATAATCCTGTTTTGCCTCGCCAAAAAGTTCAATTGCCGGTTCTACTTTTTGAACACGGCGGCAGGTATTGGTTAACGTCCCTTCCTTCTCAGCAAAACTTGCTGCCGGGAAAACCACCGTTGCCATTTTAGCAGTTTCAGTAAGAACTATATCCTGAACTATCAGCAAATCCAAATTTTTAATTGCTTCTTCAATATGATTGGAATTGGGATCGGACATAGCAGGATTTTCGCCCATAACATACATTGCTTTCACATCTCCTGCAACGGCGGCATTAAACATTTCGACAACTGTCAATCCAATTTTATCATCCAGTTCATCAACCTCCCATAATTTTTCAAATTTTTTCCTGACATCAGGATTTATCACCGGTTGATAGGCAGGAAAAACATTGACCAGCGCACCCATATCGCAGGCACCCTGTACATTGGATTGTCCGCGCAACGGATTTACTCCTGTTGCATATTTACCAATATTTCCAGTCAACAATTGTAAATTGACACAGGACTTTACATTATCAGTGCCGGTAATATGTTGAGTAATTCCCATACAATAAAGCAAAGCCGCTTTATCAGCTTTAGCATATTCTCGCGCCGCTTCTCGAATTAAATCTGCCGGCACCCCTGTTATTTTTTCCACTTTTTTTGGATCATACTTTAGAACGTTTTCCTTGAATGCTGCATAATTTTCAGTGCGATTTTTAACGAACTCCTTATCTTCCAATCCTTCAGTAATAATAACATTCATCAGTCCGTTAATTAAAGCAATGTCAGTTCCATTTTTATGCTGGAGCCAATATGATGCATCGTCAACGAGATCAATTTTTCTGGGATCAGCTATAATTAATTTCGCGCCCCGAGCTACTGCCTGTTTGACATAATAAGCGATAACCGGATGATTTTCTGTGGTATTGGAACCAATTATAAAAAAGGCGTCAGAATCTTTAAATTCTTTTGTAGAATTTGTCATAGCACCTGAACCAAGCGTAGCAGCCAGACCGGCTACTGTTGCGCTGTGTCAGAGACGGGCGCAGTGATCAACATTGTTTGTTTTAATCACCGCCCTCATAAATTTTTGAAAAAGATAATTCTCCTCGTTTGTACATTTTGCAGAAGATAAACCGGCGATAGAACCGGAACCATACTTATTTTTTAAATCCAACAATTTGTTGGCAGCAAAATTTAACGCTTCCTCCCATTCAACCTCCTCCAACTGTCCATTTTTCCGCAATAGCGGTTTGGTCAATCGGTTTGGTGAATTAACAAAATCATTGCCAAAACGTCCTTTTACACAGAGTGAACCTTCATTATCCGTATCGCCCTCTACGCCATAAACACGGACAATCTTATTGTCCTTGACATGCAATTCTATCTGACAACCAACGCCGCAATAAGGGCAGGTAGTCTGGACTTTCTTCATATCATAACTTCGACCCTTGCCGATCGCTTGCTTTTCAGTTAATGCACCAACAGGACATAATTGCACACATTCACCACATTGAACACAACTCGAATCATCCATAGGAATACCATTATCGCATGCCACAACAGAATGATTCCCTCGCCACGTCATCTCCAGCACCCGGTTCATAACAATATTATTACAGCCCTTCACACATCGGAAACATTGAATACATTTGTTGGGGTCATAAACAATTCCGGGGCTGGATTCATCAAGCTCCATTTTTTTATCTTCAATAGGATATGACGGCGTCTCGATTCCCAACTGATAAGCTGCATCCTGTAACTCGCAGTTACCATTCCTTTCACATGCGATAC
>CBFDBN010000005.1:0-28434 GCA_965603055.1 uncultured bacterium
TTTGAAAGTCACCAATTGCCGAATCTGTCCACCAAATCGGACTGATGCCCCAAAAGATGTCAATTGATTCTTTTTAGGATCATAGCTGAAAAATCCCTGGTTAATATACGATCCTCCCACAATCGTTCCATTAACACCTTCAGCCAGGGCAAAGATATCCATGCCAGCGCCTTCAAATTTTGTATTTCGTTGGATAACCACCTTACTTTCGTTCAAATCAAAAATCGAAAATGTCCCGAAATAATTTCGGCAAAATAGATATCGATCTTCGATCAAACCGAAGGCTGAGCCAATCCCTTCGGCGATGAGTATCGTTTCATCTCGCTCGTAATTGTAAGCATAAAGATTGTCATCAGGACGGGTGCCGAAATACAAATTATCTCCAAAATCAACAAAGCTTTCATAGCTGGGAAGATTAATGCCCTGGTTTTCCTTCGGAAGATGAACTTCTCGAAGCAACTGATGTGAATTGGGATCAAAAAATAGAATGGTTGGATCAGGTACGACCACGGCGTAGAGCAAATCTTTGAAACGATCTGAATAATAAACGAATGACTGCTTTTGATATTTTTCTGGTAGAAACGCTGTTTTCGTGCCGGTTTGCAAATCAAACTCCACGATTTGAGCATGAGATCCAATTCCACAGAAAATTTTTCCTTCAAATTTACTATTGACATGCCGAATGTATTGTTCGCCTTCAACCATCACACCAAGATTCTCAAAGCTGCTATCAGCAGGGTTGTACCGAAGCAACATGCAATCTGGATAGGTGCCGAAATAGATACTTCCATCGCTGCCAACATCCACACTCCAGACAAACTCAAATTTTTCGCCATTGGGTCGTGGAATCGGAATGTGCTCGATTTGATTGTCGTCCACTTTCATACGATAAAAATCGCCGGGCATGTGCCCGCCAATAAAAACATCTTTACCGACTCGAATCCCAGCCCAGGCGCCGCTGGAGTGGGGGAGATCGAGATATTCCGTTTTTCCCGAGTTAGGTTGAAATCGGACTATTTTTCCCTCGGCATAATTGTGTGAAGTTTGTAGAATGGTGGCGTCTATCCCAGCTTCGGGGTTTAGAATGATGGCATTCAACAATGCCAAACGCTGATCTCCTGTTCCGATTTTTCTGAGATCAAGATTTTTGATTTTGGTCTTTTCTAGGTTTTTATCATGTTTGGTATTTGAGCAAGAAATTAGAAGAATGAGGAGATAAAGTAACAAAAAGATGTGTTTTGTTTTCATTGGATTAATTGCCCCACTGATCAAAAACTCCCCCGGAATTAAGCATAGTTAAATGGCAACTGATTCCATCCCGATCTTATCGGGATGGAATCAGTTCGTCCAATTACCTAATCAACCAATCACCCAATTACCTATTTACGAATCCCCAACAAATCCAGCATAAAAGCATACTCCATTGCCGTCCTTTTATATCGCTCAAAACGACCTGATTTTCCGCCATGTCCAGCTTTCATATCGGTGTGGAGAAGCAAGATGTTGTCATCTGTTTTTAGTTCTCTCATTTTTGCAACCCATTTGGCAGGTTCCCAATATTGCACCTGGGAATCGTGAAGTCCCGTGGTCACAAACATGTTCGGATAATCTTTGGCTTCTACGTTATCATAAGGCGAATAGGATAGCATATAATCATAATATTCTTTAACATTTGGATTGCCCCATTCATCGTATTCAGATGTGGTGAGTGGAATACTTTCATCCAACATCGTCGTCACGACATCAACCCAGGGAACGCCAGCGATGATACCTTTAAAAAGATCAGGACGCATGTTGGTAACCGCACCCATTAGCAATCCTCCAGCGCTGCCGCCCATGGCAAATAATTTTTCAGGATTGGTGTATTTTTCAGCAACTAAAAATTCGGCGCAGTCAATAAAATCTGTGAACGTATTTTTCTTTTTGAACAATTTACCATCTTCATACCATTGACGCCCCATCTCCTCGCCGCCACGAATATGGGCGATGGCATACACAAAACCTCTATCCAGCAGACTCAACCTCACAGAACTGAACCTGGCATCCATGCTGGCGCCATAAGAACCATAGCCATAAAGCAGCAGCGGATTAGTTCCATCCAAAACCAGACCCTTTCGGTACACCAAAGAAATTGGAACTTTTATGCTATCTCTTGCTGTGGCATAAAATCTTTTTGTTTCATAATTTTGAGAATCAAAATCGCCCAGCACTTCTTGCTGCTTTAACAACGTTTTTTCTTTGGTTACCATGTTGTAATCATAAGTCGAATTTGGTGTGGTCAATGACGTATAACCGTAGCGGAGCAGTTCGGTATCAAATTCTCGATTGGTAGAGGTATAAGCAAGATATGCTTCCTCGCCAAAATTAAGGTAATGCTCCGACTTATCGCTTTGATTGATGACACGAATCTGTCTCAGCCCATTTTCCCGCTCACCAATGACCAGGTAATCCTTGAATACTTCAATATCTTCCAGCAACACGTCATCTCGATGGGGAATGACTTCCTTCCAGTGGTAATCTGTAGTTTGATCCACTGGTGTTTCCATTAGCCGGAAGTTTTTAGCTTCCCAGTTGGTGACGATGTAGAATTTATCCTCGAAGTGTTCAATCGAATATTCATGATCCTTTTCCCGTGGATTAAATATTTTAAATTCACCCCCGGGATTATCGGCATCCAGAAATCGATATTCAGTGGAGAGCGTGCTAAAAGAACCAATAAAAATATATTTTTTAGATTTGGATTTAAAAATATAGGTGTTAAAAGTGTTATCGCTTTCATGAAAGATTTCAATATCTTCGGATGGCTCGGTTCCGAGTATATGCTTCATGATTTTATAAGGGCGTAACGTAGAGTCTTTGGCGGTATAAAACACGGTCTTGTTGTCATTTGCCCAGGCAGCGCCGCCGGTGGTATTGGGAATGGCATCAGGCAGAATCTCCTCGGTTTCCAGGTTTTTGAAATGAATGGTGTATTTTCTTCGACTGACTGTATCGACTCCAAAAGCAATAAATTTGTTATCGTCGCTGACGTTCCTTCCCGCAACCCGGTAAAAATCATATCCTTTTGCCATTTCATTGACATTCAGCATGATATGTTCTTTAGCCTCAAGCGATTCCTTTTTACGGCAATAAATAGGATGCTCCTGCCCCTTTTCATAGCGTGAATAGTAAAAATAACCGTTGTCTTTGTATGGCACAGATTCATCGGTCTGCTTGATTCTGCCGACGATTTCTTTAAATAGCTTTTGCTGAAGTTTTTCAGTATGCTTCAGTATGGCATCTTTGTATTCGTTCTCAGCTTTCAGGTATTCGATCACTTCGGGATTTTCGCGTTCCCTCAGCCAGAAATAGTTGTCGATGCGAGTATCCTCGTGGATAGTAAGTTGTTTTTGAATCTTTTTTGCTATGGGGGGTGCTAAGTCTGGTTTGACTTTTTCCTTTTTTGAACATCCGCTAATTATTAGCGTGAACAGAATTAAAGTTAGAAAAATATCCCTATGGTTCATCAGAAATTTAAAAACAGCGTTCATGTTTCACCTCGTTGTTTGTGTTAATGTTGTAATATTTAATTTCAATTATAACGGAATCTGGTGTAAAAGTCAAGTAAAATTTTTTAGCTTGACTTTTTAATATTGATGAATTATATTCTAAACATTCATAATTTGATGATTGTTTGTACTTCAAAACATAGGCAGGAGAAAATTAGAAATGGACCTTTCGACAAAATATTCAGGCTTATCGCTGAAAAATCCGGTAGTCGTTGCCAGTTGTGGATTAACAAAAAATGTGGATCAGATCAAGAAATGTGAAGATGCGGCCGCTGGCGCTGTGGTCATGAAATCGCTATTTGAAGAACAAATCCGTGAAATGAGTTCTGGCCTCGATGAAAGCATTGCCATGCACACCGAGGCTTTAGATTATATCCGGGCTGAGCTCGATATGCAATTGGGTCCCAGGGAATATATTGAGACAATCAAGAAGGCGAAAAAAGAAGTTTCGATTCCAGTAATCGCCAGTATAAATTGTTATTCATCACAATGGTGGACCAGTTATGCACAACAAATAGAAGCAGCCGGCGCTGATGCCCTGGAATTAAATATCTACGTGATGCCTTTTGATTCTAAAATAAGTAGTTATCATTTGGAAGACACCTACATAGAAATATTGCAAGCTGTCAAAGAGCAGGTTGATATTCCAGTTGCATTAAAACTTTCTCCATATTTCACATCGTTTGCCAATTTAGCTGAAAAATTAGATAACCAGGGGGCTGACGCATTGGTGCTATTCAACCGTTTTGTCCAGCCTGAAATTGACATCAATAAAATCAGCTCTTCGATAAAGCCATCTTTCAATGATCCGATTGGTTTTTCGACTGCATTGCGCTGGATAGCGTTGCTCTCCGGCAAATTAAAACTGGACCTCGCTGCCAGTGGCAATATTCGCAGTGCCCAGGATATGATTAAACAATTATTAGCCGGGGCAGCCGTTATTCAAATTGCTTCAGTGTTGTACAAAGATGGACTGGCAAAAATTGCCGAGATGCTGAATGATCTGGAACGCTGGATGAAAGATAAGAAATTTAATTCTATTGATGATTTCAGGGGGAAATTGAACCAGCAGAATGATCCAAAATCCGAGGCATTTGTGCGTGCACAGTATTTGAAGGCGATTGCTGGAGTGGAGTAGGTGAGTAGTTAGTGGTGAGTGGTGAGTTGTGTGTTATAAGTTAAATTATTTATTTTAGCTAATCAAGCAACTTTAGGTCACTTTAGACAGTTTAAATTTTAGTCATTGAAAAGCAAGCTTAATGGATATTCAGGCATTTTTAGCCAGGCAATTTTTATTTGAGTCGCTTTCTGATGACCAGGTTGAGATTATCGCCGAATCGACGACCTTGAAAACGGTCAAAAAGGGGGAGCATCTTTTTTCTGAATTGCAGCCAGCGACGGCGTTTTTTATCGTCGTTTCCGGTTCTGTGAAAATATATAAGCTTTCGTCAGACGGGGGTGAACAGATACTCCACGTTCAACGTGCTGGAGATTTAATCGCAGAAGCCATTATTTTTGAGTTCGATACTTACCCGGCGTTTTGTGAAGCGTTAGAGAATACAGTATTACTGCGATTACCAAAGGAGGAATTTTTAAATATCTTGCGCCATTTTCCAGAAATTACATTTAAAATTATGAGCGCATATTCTCGACGCCTGCGACAACTGGTTGCAAAGATTGAGGATTTGTCACTTCATGACATCAAATCCCGGCTTGCAAATTACTTGCTTAATAACTATACGACCCGGGATAAGCAGTATGTGGTTCGGTTAGCTTTAACGAAAAAAGATCTTGCTTCAAGTTTGGGCACGATCCCTGAAACGCTTTCAAGAACACTTAACTATTTTAAAAAGAAAAAATTAATATCAGAACAAAAGAATGATATTATCATACTTAATTTGATGGAGTTGAAATTATTAATTTAAATTATCGTTAATTTTAGCTGCTTTTAAAAAAGTGTTGACTTTTTTATTAATATTTCATATCTTTAATTTATGATAAGGAAATAAATTACGATTTAATTTAAATAAAAAGTTGGCACGATATGAAAGAAAATAGGAAGTTTATTCTTGCAATAACACTGGCGAGTTATTTGTTATTCATTTTTGTTATTAATTTAGTCGGGATTGTTAAGGACAGCCCGGTTAGAAGCTCTAATACTAACAACGTGAGGAACAATGTTTTTAAAATATATTCCAATATGAAGTCAGTGTTCTCAGTAATTATGAGAATTGATACTAATTCTGGAATGGATCCGACGCCGAATCCGCCTTTACCACCGGAACTTGATGATGGAATTGAAACGGAAATACTGGATTAATTTAGAAAACAAATTTATGTCCCAGAACAGAGCCGCTTTCGGAAAACATTTTTTTTTGATTCTTAAAATTTGGCTGGCATACATATTTCTCTCCAAATCGGCATTAATTTTTCCTCACTGGAAGATTTCATCGATTGCATTATTCAACTTTGACCTTTTTTTTCTAATAGTTCTGTTCGCAATTGCAGTGTTTTTAAAGGAGCGAAATAATAAATATATCTTTTTAAATTTGGCGATATTTGCTTTTGTATATATCTCGGGCTTTTTTACATTATTTCTTGGTGAAGATTATGCGTTAGGTAATAATTATTTTCAGTACTATTTCTGGGGATATCGAAAAATAGTAATCAGTATCATTACCTGCATCAGCATTGTTTATATTCCGATTGATTATCTGTATAATGAGAAAAAAGCACGATCAAGATATTTTATTACTTTATCGATAGTGCTGCCGATTTCGTTTCTTTATTATCGGAATTTTTTTCTTGATTTTAAATATCTATTTATTGAAAATAATTATCTTAAGCTTTTTTCCGGTCACCTGGGAATGAATTTTTTAGCCATATTTTTTATTATGTTGTATGGCTATCTTCTGTTTTATCGAGATAAACCAATTTCTGGACATGTAAATTTAATTGTATTTAGTTTCCTTACGTTTTTAGCAGTAGATTCCCTGGATACGTTTCTATGTTATCATGGCATGACATTGCCAATTTTCAATCAATTGTCGCTGTTCATTAACCTGGTTTTATTTTTATCAATTCTTGCTTACTATCTCTGGTATTTAAATTCTGAATTTGGCAAATTTTATGAGGATTTTCGATTTTCAAAGAGAACATTAAATGTCAAACTTCTTCGTAGAAAAACACTGGTTGAAAAATATGTCGTTTGGCTGCACGGATATTTTAGCTATTTACCGAATCGAATATTTTTTATCATCTTGATGGTGATTTCAATTTCGTTTTTCTTACATTTTTATCCGTATGGATATGAAAAATTACACTTCATAATTTTGATCGGATTGATGATACTTTTATTCATGTACATAAATATTTTGATAAAGAAACGCGCCAAAAACTATTTTTCAAATAAGAAATAACAAATTAATTCATATATTAATTATTATAGGAAGGTGTATAAAATGAGACGAAAAACCACTAAAAAACAGGTAGATGTTGAACTGGGTGAACCCATTATTGGGGGCAGCCCGGAAGCAAGACGATTGAGAAGGGCAGCAAAGAAATTAGCAAAAATAGATAGTAACATCTTTATCATCGGCGAGACCGGCACGGGCAAAGAGTTCATTGCACGGCGAATTTATAATTTGAGTGCACGGAAAAATCGTCCGTTTATAGAGGTGAATTGTGCTGCCCTTGGAAAAACAATCGAAACAAAAGATCTTTACGGTGAAGCGAAGGGAGCAGACCCGGCTGCGGTTGGCTTATTGGAAAGAGTCAATAGAGGCATGTTGTTTTTAGATAATGTCGGTGATATGAGTCCTGAATACCAGGAAGAACTGCTCCAGGTTATTCGAGATAGAAAATTTAGAAAAGTTGGCGGGAGAGAAAATATCGAAGTCGATATGCGAATTATTGCGACATCAAATCGAAACCTTTCATCCGATGTCGAGAACGGAAAATTCCTGAAGGAATTATATTACCTGCTCAACACCCTGACGCTTCCTATTCCACCGCTGCGGGATAGAAAACAGGATATTCCCGAATTATTTTCATACTTTTTGAAAAACTATTGTGAACAGGAGGGACGAGAAGAACCGGCCGTAGAATCCGAAATATTCGAGTCAATATTAGAATATGACTGGAAAGGCAATGTCCGTGAACTCGAAAATACAGTCCAGAATTTATTGATGATGTCCCCGGAAGGTGAGTTGTCAGCCGATTTTCTGCCGTTTAGAATTAAGAAACATCCGTTGGATTTTCTTGAGCCGACAAATCTGAAGGGTACAATTTCAGAGGTTGAAATTTATCTCATCAAAAAAGCACTTGGTAGATACGGTGGCAACCAGGTGAAAGCAGCAAAACTTTTGGGAGTTCCCGAGGCAACTTTGCGATTTAAAATGAAAAAATATGCAATTCCGAAGGAATGATGTTTCCTGAATAAAAAGGCGATCATTTGGTCGCCTTTTTTTTTATCTTCATATTGAAATTTTCCGAACGTTTCTCTATCTAATCCTGGATTCTCATTCAGGACTTTCAAGTCTGATACGATTACGTGCAAGACTTATTCGTCAATTTCACTGCCTGTAAAATAGCAGTAGAAACAAGGTTCGACGCTAAAACACCAAGTCTAAAAATATCTACTCCCGCGTATTCACCAGTGGAAATGGCAAAGACGACATCGCCGTCGAATGGAGTATGGGCGGGAAAGGTGGATCGGGTTATGCCGTTGGTGGCATTTTGTGCAATTCTTTTTGCTTCGGCTTTTGAGAGTTGAGCATTCGTCGCGACGACAGCTAAAGTTGTGTTGGTTAATCGAGAGAAAGATAGGGAACCGGGTTGCTGAACAATCAAAAACGGATCAATGAATTCCCTGGTTTCAGGATCACGCGCACCAGCGATCGTTTTTCCACTGGAAGGATCAATAACATTTCCCAGCGAATTTACCACAACTAAAACACCAACAATTATTTGTTCGTCAATAATACCAGAACAAGTTCCCATCCCACCGTTCATTGCATTCTGTGGGCCACTAAATTTTCCTACGGTTGCTCCAGTCCCAGCCCCGACCAATCCTTGCAGGTCATTTTCAGCAGTTGCCAGTTGAGCAGCGAGGTAGCCCATTTGTCTATCGGGTCTAATATGCGATGAGCCAACTGCTAAATCATAGATAACAGCCGATGGTACCAAGGGCACCCGGGCAATCCCGGTATTATATCCAATATTTTTTTCTTCCAAATATTGAACAACACCGCCGGCGCTATCCAGTCCGAATGCACTTCCCCCGCTCAATACGATTCCGTGAACCTGGGAAATTGATCGAACCGGGTCCAACAGGTCAAGTTCTCTTGTACCGGGAGCTAATCCCCGAACGTCTACACTTGCCGTAACTGGTTTTTCCGGCAGGATAACGGTACAGCCAGTTTTAGCCTGGTTATCCTGGGCATGACCAACTTTCACGCCGGGGACATCACATATCGAGTTTAATCGTTTTGTCATCAATGAATAATTTGTTTTTACATAAAAATGTGAAATTTAAATTCTTCCAAATCATAGGGCGTGATGTGTAAAGTGTAGGGTGAAAAAATGAGGCATACTGTACGTTTTACACCCTACGCGCAACGCTCTACGCCTTACACTCTACTCCCTACTCCTTACCGTCTATTTTTTCTCTTTTTCCCAAAAGCGGATCTTTTTTGCGATTGCAAATTTTTCTCTTGGAACTTCAAGTATCATACTATCTTCACTGAAAAAGAACAGATCCCCAATCACGAGACCAATTGATTTTCGGAGTGGTCTCCAATTTTGGCGGTATGCTTCACTGTCGATATGGGTTCCCTCTTTTGTTTTGGTCACCAACCTGACACGTTCCGGGTATTCACGATTGATCATAAATGGGGAATGAGTGGTATAAATAACCTGGTTCCTTTGCGAAAGATTTTCAAGGACTTTAACAAGGTCTTTTTGGCCAGCAGGATGAAGATGAATACCCGGTTCATCGATTAAAAAAATATATTCGTTGGCATTGGCTTCATTGGCCTGGGCAAGAAAATTGATGTAGAAAGATAGATACCAGCGAAAACCAAGACTCCGGGATTCCGGGGTATCAAACACGGTTGTATCATCCGATATGTCGATATAAAGCACTTTCCCGTTGACTGATAATTTTATTTCAACGGTGGGCTCCTGTGACCAGACCCGTCGAATTTCATGAGTGATTATTCGACTCGCCTCCTCGGAGGCTCTTCTGCCATGGGTAGAATCTTCAAAAATTAATTCAAAATTTTGCAGCCCCCCGATCTTCAGCAAGTTCCTTTCAGTCGTAAAACCCGGCCGACCGTCTACCAGGCTATAATAATCAACCCGGTTTTTTACCAGTGGAATGTCATCAAAATAAACAATTTTTGGGAGAAGCTGAAGCAGAGATTTCATGTCCGGGATTTGGACTTCTGTATCACCAATAAAGACCTTATAATTGTCAACTTCAGGTCCTTCTTTTTTGACATAAAAAGACTGGGCAGTTTTAAATGCGTCTGATAACTTGACCAACCTGGCTCGCTTTTCTTTCACGATAGCGTATTCGATCGCAATTTCAGGGCATTTTTTTTGCTGATAAAAGTCGGAATATTGACAGGTCATCGCATAATCAAATTCAGTATCGAGGTTAAACGCTGCCAACGCTTTCAAGATATTGGATTTCCCACTTTCATTTGGACCGATGAGAACAGAGATATTTTGATCGATTGGTGTTGTTAGCTCGAGAACTGATTTGAACGCATGGATAAAAACACTTGAGATGGTCATGGCATATCTCTATATTATTTAATTTCAAATTATAGACAAAGAAGTACTTTTTGGGAACATGTCTAAATATAATAAGCCAGAATTTTCAAAGCAAGGAAAAAGTTTAATTTTTTTAACTTCTTTATAAGGTTCTAATAATGCTGTTTATACCTGAATTTTTTAAGATAGCGATAGTTTGAAGTACGGTGTAATTGCTTTTTAACTCTTGACTATTTATAAAAAATATCTTATATTTGACGTAACAACATAAGCTTATACAACAATTTTACGATGCTTAATTTATTTCGGTGGATAATGTGGAGGTGGAAATGTTGGGTCAACCCCAATTTGATTCGGATGCGGGAAGTCAAGTCGAAAGTCCATACACTGATGGTATGCCAATTTTAAGAATTGGCTTAATTGAAAATCGTGATTCAATCGAGTTCAGATTGTCGGGTCGATTTTCAGTGTTTAACGACCAGGGCGTGTCAATTTTGAAAGATGTCGCTTCAACGGTTAAATGGCGCGTAAAAATTGAGCAATATTCACCAGCAAAATATATTTACAATGTACTGCTTGGAAAATTTCAGGATCCATCCGCAGCGCGGGATCTTGAATATACCTTAATCGAAAAGGGAATTGGCACAAGGATCAAAGTCAGGGGTGGCAAATTATATTATAACGATCGAGTCGTAAATGATAATACACAATACTGGGTTGTCGTTGATGTTTTAAATTCTGAGCAGGAAGCGTTGTCATTTGCTAACCAGAGTTTATCTGAATTCTCTTATCAAATTATCAAAGAGAAAGTCAATGAGCCCCATGCGTTATTTGAATTATTTGATTCGGAGTTTGAAAAATTAGCAGAAGCGGAAAATGTAATTCGCATCGTTCCCGAATCTCCAGAAGTGGTTACTTATATTTACGATTTAGCTGTGGACAATGAATCACCCAATCGAGCTTCAAAATATCGTGTTTTTAAGGGTCCATTGGAGTTTCGTTGTACCAATGACGGAAAGATTATCGTAATATGCGAAATGCCATTGGAGAAATATGTTGAATCTATCGTTGCATTGGAGGTGAAGCCAGATTTCCCTGTTGAGGCAATCCAGGCGCAGGCGATCGCCGTAAGAAGTAAGACAATCGCCTCGCTGGGCATCAAACACCATGAAGATATGTTCCATCTTTGTTCTGGCAAACACTGCCAGGTCTTTAAAGGGCTCATTCAAACACCAGGGCTAATTTCAGATGCAGTGAAGCAAACAATGGGAATGGTTCTGCGGGATCAGCGCCAGGTCATTGATGCGAATTACTCGTTAGTTTGTGGTGGCTATACAGAAGCTTACCGGACTTTAAACGAGGAAGGTTTTAGTGATCCTTATCCACCAGTGTTTGATGGTCGTAATGGAAATCACAAGGAAAAGCCAGTTGATTTTAATGACAAAAATGAGCTAATTAAATGGATCTGTGAACAACCTGATGTTTATTGTAACCTTATCCATAATGAGCCAGACAATACACCAGATCATTTCAAAAGGCAGTTTCGCTGGCAAATCACGTATGATCGGCAGGAACTGGAGGAAATTATATCAACAAAGACGGAAAATGATATTGGAATTTTATATGATATAATACCAGTTCGCCGCGGAACTTCAGGAAGAATACTTGAAATCGAAATTCTTGCCAGTAACAGAAATTTAGTCCTACATGGGGAGGATAAAATACGCCAGGCATTAGCAACGGAGCAATTGCCGAGCTCCTGTTTGTTTATTAAGCGTAAGTTTGATGATAATGGTTTTCCATTGTCATTTACATTTTATGGCGCCGGCTCGGGTCATGGGGTTGGACTTTGCCAGGCTGGGGGAGTTGCAATGGCGCTGCAAGGAAAAAGTTATTCTGAAATATTATCCCATTATTTTAAGGGAACCAATCTAAAAAAAATATATTAGAGGTCAGACAATGATTGAAGAGATTAGAGATGAATTGGAACAACTAAAACCTCGTGTTGAAAATTTGCGAGGTTATCTTTGAAATCGATAAAAAAGATGAAGAAATAAAGCAGCTTGAGCCGGAAACGCTAAAGCCTGGTTTCTGGGATGCCCGGGATCGAGCCCAGGAAATCATGCGTGAAATTAATGATCGAAAAAGTAGTGTGGAACAATGGCAGGGATTAAATGCTAAAACGATCTACCTTGACGAACTTTTAGCATTAACAGAAGCTGAAGATGATAAGCAGTTTTTAGGTGAATTAAACACTGAACTTAAATCTTTGTCCCGTGACATTGAGCGAGTTGAATTTGAAAATATGCTTAGCGATCCTGACGATCATTTAAATGCCATTCTCACCATTCATCCCGGGGCGGGTGGAACTGAAAGTCAGGATTGGGCACAAATGCTGATGAGAATGTATCTTCGCTGGATTGAACGAAGCGGTTTTCAATCGGATGTATTAGACCTGCAATCGGGTGAAGAGGCGGGAATTAAAAGTGTAACCATTGAAGTTCAGGGTGAATATGCTTACGGCTATTTGAAAGCCGAGATTGGTGTCCATCGATTGATTCGAATTTCCCCTTTTGATGCCAATAGTCGCCGTCATACTTCCTTTGCATCTGTATTTGTGTATCCTGAAGTTGAGAATGATATTGAAGTCGTTGTGAATCAATCAGATCTCAGGATTGATACCTACCGTGCCAGCGGAGCCGGGGGACAGCATGTCAATAAAACCAGCTCGGCTGTCAGGATTACGCATATCCCGACCGGAGTCGTTGTTCAGTGCCAGAGTGAGCGATCCCAGCACATGAATCGGGAGAATGCAATGAAAATACTGATTTCCCGACTATACCAGAAGAAGAAAGAGGAAGAGGAGATAAAGCTTCAGGAGTTGGAAAAGACTAAAAAAGATATAGCCTGGGGAAGCCAGATTCGATCTTATGTTTTCCATCCTTATAATATGGTCAAGGATCACCGGACAAAAGTTGAGACCAGTAATATTCAGGATGTTATGGATGGAAACCTCGATCCGTTTATTCAAGAATTTTTAAAGTTTAGTATTTAGGAGTGAGTGGTGGAGTGGTGAGTTGTGATTGGTTAGTGGTGAGTTGTTGACTTTTTACCACTCACCAATAACCACTTACCAAAACCGGAGGGATATTGCGTCCAACTTTTGCGGAGATCGACTTAGCAGCGATTGCTCATAACATTCAGACGATAAAGGAACGAGTTCATCCGGCACTGGTTATGGCTGTTGTAAAAGCGGATGCTTATGGACATGGCGTTAATCCTGTTTCAAAAATTGCCAGGGAAAGCGGCGCGACTTACCTGGGAGTGGCATTGGTTGAGGAGGGAATTGAACTTCGTAATTATGGGTTTTTAGAACCCATTCTTGTTTTTGGCGGCGCTTTTGAAGATCAATTAATAGATTTTTTTAAATACAATCTAGAAGCTACTGTTTATACAAAGGAACTTGCTGAGTCACTTTCTTTGCTTGCAAAGCGTCTTCAAAAGCCGATTCGCGTTCATGTTAAAGTTGATACCGGTATGGGAAGAGTCGGTGTAGCAGCGGAAGATGCTATCGATTTTATTGAATATCTTTCCAATCTCGATGGAATTCAATTGCAGGGATTATATACACATTTTGCAACATCTGATGAACCGGATAAAACTTTTGCCAATCTGCAATTTGATCGTTTTAAAAATATTCAGGAAGAACTGGCAGAGAAAAATATACACATTCCCCTCAAACATGCTGCCAATAGCGGCGCGATTCTGGATATGCCCGGCACTTATTTAGATATGGTTCGCCCCGGTGTGATGATGTACGGTTATTACCCGTCGAACGAAACGACCGAAAGTGTCCCGATCAAGCCTGCAATGACGCTTAAATCACGAGTCAGTTTTATTAAAACGGTGCCAGAAAATTTTAGTGTCAGCTACGGCAGGAAGTTTGTGACTCCCAGACCGACCCGAATCGCAACGATTCCCCTGGGATACGCGGATGGTTATAATCGCCTTTTGACCAACCAGGCAAAGGTGACCATTCGCGGAAAACAATTTCCGTTGGTTGGGAGGGTTTGTATGGACCTGGTGATGGCTGATATTGGCATGGAACAAGACATTCGAATTGGGGATGAAGTGATTTTATTCGGCAAACAGGAAGATAATGCCTTTACCGTTAACGAAATTTGTCAATCTATCGATACCATTCCCTATGAGGTGACCTGTTGGATTTCCAGGCGAGTGCCGAGGGTGTATGTAAAAAGTTGATGCTGGTTTCTGGATCCTTGATTCTTGATACTGGATAATAAATACTTGTAAATTCAGCCCGTAGTATCAAGTATCCAGTATCGAGTAACAAGTTTCCAGCACAAATATTAAATCAAAGTTGAGAACGGAGAAAGTACGTGGAAGAATTGACTGATCTTCAAAAAATACGATATGAAAAATTGAGCCAGCTTGCTGAATTGGGAATTAATCCGTATCCTTATGCTTTTGACCGAACGCATTTTGCCGGTGATATTGTCAATAATTTTGAAACTTATCAGACCAAATCAGTAAGCGTTGCTGGAAGAATCATGGCGATCCGTAAACACGGCAAAGCAGCATTTTGCCACATTATGGATAGCTCGGATCGTATCCAGCTATATGTTCGCCAGGACCAGGTTGGAGAAAAAACATTCGAGCTATTCAATTTAAGCGATATCGGTGACATCGTTGGTGTTAAAGGTGAGGTTTTCAAAACAAGGACTGAAGAGATTACCGTGCTGGTAAAAGAATTCCAGTTGCTGTCAAAAAGCCTGCGACCACTGCCGATTGTCAAAGAGAAAATTGAAGAAGGCGAGCGAACCCTATACGATGAATTTGCTGACAAGGAGACGCGCTATCGCCAGCGTTATGTGGATTTGATCGTGAATCCAGATGTTCGAGAAGTATTTTTAAAACGAACAAAGATTGTTAAATCGATTCGAAAATTTTTGGAGGAGAAAAGCTACCTTGAGGTCGAAACGCCAATCCTGCAGCCGCTTTATGGAGGGGCAACTGCCCGACCTTTTATTACGCATCATAATGCGCTGGATATCGACCTTTATTTGAGAATTGCAGATGAGCTTTATCTCAAACGATTGATTGTTGGCGGTTTTGATGGTGTTTTTGAATTTGGCAAAGATTTTCGTAATGAGGGCATTGATCGTTTTCATAATCCTGAATTTACCATGCTCGAGCTTTATGTTGCTTTTCAAGACTATAATTTTATGATGGAACTTGTGGAATCCATGATCAGTTTTACTGTAAACGAGGTGTTGGGAACATTAAAAGTAACCTACCAGGGAAATGAAATTAATTTTACGCCGCCCTGGCCTCGTCGCAAAATGAGCGAGGTTTTGAATCAATATACCGGTCATGAAATAATTGGCAAAAACAAACAAGAACTGCTCTCTATTGCAAAAGAGTTGAATGTACCGATTGAAAAGGGATCAGACGTCGGAAAAATTATCGACGAGATTTTCAGTGAGCAGGTTGAGCCGCATTTGATTCAGCCAACGTTTATTATAGATTATCCAGTCGAGCTTTCCCCATTAGCCAAAAAGCATCGCAAAGAAAATGGATTGGTGGAGCGTTTTGAAGGCTTTCTCGCCGGAAAGGAGCTTTGCAATGCTTTTTCAGAGTTAAACGATCCGATCGATCAAAAAGAGAGGTTTGAGCAGCAATTAGAATATGCCAGAGCTGGTGATGAAGAGGCGCACGTGATGGATGAAGATTATGTCAGGGCATTGGAATATGGTATGCCGCCCACGGCTGGACTGGGAGTTGGAATCGACCGGCTGGTGATGATTTTGACAGATTCTCCCTCGATTCGGGATGTGATCTTTTTTCCGCACATGCGGCCTGAGAAATGATCACTATAATAATTTTTGTGAGGAACGAAATGAAACTCAAAGAAAACATTTACCAGTCAATTAAAAAGATGAACAATGATGAACTCGCATTACTTTATGAGCAGATTAGATTGCTTGAGCGGCTAAGGACGCTTTCAATTACGCCAATGGAATCGATTCCTTTAGAAAAAATACATGAAATGACCGGTTCTTCAAAAAGTGATTGGGCTAATTCTGTTATTGAAGACCGGGTGGAACGAATATGAACTATTTTCTAGATACCTCAGCGTTAGTTAAAATCTATCACATCGAAACGGGTTCAGATAGCGTTATAGAGGTTTATGGTAGTGAGGATATTATCATCATCTCAGATTTAGGCAAAATTGAGTTTCTATCAGCTATCTTTAAAAAATATAGAGAAAAAGACATTGATGAAGAAACGGTTAATGCAGTCATTGACAGATTTGAAGATGATTTAAAAAATAAATATAAATTACTTAAATTCTCTTCTTTAGTACTTGATGAAGCATGGAGCCTAATCAAAAAACACGCTAAGGATTTTTCTTTAAGAACACTTGATAGTCTTCAACTTGCTTTCTTTAAAACTTATTGTGAAGATGATAATATTTTTGTTTGTGCTGATACAAGGCTGGTAAAAATTGTCGAGCTTGAAGGTTATGAAGTTTTAGTTCCAAAATAATAAGAAATGTAGTTAGAAGTGAGTATTTATGTCTTATGAATTTTTCGTCGCCAAGCGATATTTTCACTCGAAGCGAAGAACTGGATTTATTTCGCTGATTAATTATTTCTCTATTGCCGGCGTAATGATCGGTGTCGCGGCGCTAATCATTGTTTTGTCTGTAATGAACGGATTTGAGACTGAGGTTCGGTCGAGAATTATCGGGTTTGATGCCCACGTTCGGTTCAGAAGCTTTCATTACCGGGGGGTTGAAAACTATGAAAACTTTATGAGGCAGCTTCAAAATTTCGACCATGTGGCGGCACAATCGCCCTATATTCAGGAAAGAGCGATGATTTTAAACGGGGAGAATCGAGATTTAATTTTAGTTAAAGGAATAGATCCAGCCTCGGCGCTAAAGGTGTCTGATGTTGGGACAAATATCGTCTGGGGAGAACTTAATCTCGATACCATACTGGTCGAAGGCGAGCGACCTTTACCGGGGATTGTTTTGGGCAAAAGCCTGGCACTGAACCTTGATGTGAGTTTAAATGACAAAATATGGCTTGCCAGTTTTGTGAATACCAAAAATATTTCAATGCCCCAGGTGCCATTGGTTAAAGGGTTCCGCGTGGCAGGATTGTTTGAAACTGGTTTATACGATTATGATCGTAATTTTGGTTATGTCTCTATCGCCTCGGGACAACAGCTATTTAAAATGGGCAACAAAGTTTCCGGTATTGAGATTATGCTCGACAAAATGAGCCTGGAAATTTTATCAGAAGTCGCCCAAAAGATAAGCAATACATTTGGCTATCCTTATACTGCTGAGACCTGGTATGAAAGAAACAAAAATCTTTTTTCCTGGATGCAGATCGAAAAATGGGCTGCATTTGTTATTTTAAGCTTAATCATAATGGTAGCGGCATTTAATATTATCAGCACGTTAATTATGGTCGTGATGGAGAAAAAACGAGAAATCGGCATTCTCAAATCCCTGGGTTCAACATCGGAATCAATTATGAAAATATTTGTTTTTCAGGGCATTATTTCTGGTATGGTTGGTACCATACTGGGATGCTTGATCGGGTACCTGCTCTGTTGGTCCCAACTCAAGTATCAATGGTTTTCTTTACCATCTGATATATATTTCATTAACGCCCTACCCATTGAAATGAAAGCGCTGGATTTCATCCTGATCGCTTTTATAGGCGTCTTTATCTGTTTTAGTGCCACGCTTTATCCATCCTGGCGAGCGGCTAAATTGGACCCGGTGCAAGCAATTAGATATGAGTAAATTATGGTGAATTTTAATACGATTTTATTGACGGATAATCTCTATAAAAATTACTTTTTCGATAAACGAGCCATTGAAGTTCTCAAGGGTATTGATCTTGAAATTTACGAGGGAGAGATCGTTACCATCATGGGACCATCCGGCGTTGGAAAGAGTACATTGCTTCATATTCTTGGCGTGCTCGATCGTCCCTCCAGCGGAAGGGTTTTGATAGATGATGTCGATATTTTTCAACATAACGATCAGGCGTTAGCAGAATATCGAAACAAAACGGTTGGATTTATCTTCCAGTTTCATCATCTGTTGCCGGAATTTTCTGCTCTCGAAAACGTCATGTTACCGGGAATGATTGCTGGCATTAATCGGGTAACGGTAAGGAACCGGGCTATTGAATTACTGACCGAAGTCGGATTGGCTGAACGGATGGATCATCGTCCCAATGAACTTTCTGGAGGAGAGCAACAAAGAGTAGCAGTAGCACGTGCATTAATAAATTCTCCCAAATTACTTTTAGCCGACGAACCCTCCGGGAATTTAGACCGACAATCTGCCGAAGCGCTCCATCAACTGTTCTGGGAATTGAACCAGAAATTGAACCAGACTTTAATCATTGTCACTCATAATCTCGAATTGGCTGAACAGGCAGATCGAGTGATTGAACTTTTTGATGGACGTGTGCGGTATAATAGATTGCGAGGTGATCATTCATGATATGTGATATTTGTGGCATTCGAGAAGCCACGATAAAATTTACACAGGTGATTAACAAACAAAAGAAGGAAATGCACATCTGCAAAGTGTGTGCCGAAGAACAGGGCTATTCCAATCCTTTGTCCGGCATCCCCAAGATAATTGGCGGTTTAATCCTGGGCATAATGGGGGAGCTACCTGGCAAAGTAAAATCGGAACATATTGATCTCAAGTGTGATAATTGTCAACTTTCCTGGAGTGAATTTCAGGATAAAGGTCTACTGGGCTGCGAGTACTGCTATGAGAGTTTTGCCGAGCCGATGAAAAAATTGCTTCGCAAGATGCATGGAAGCAATAAGCATATTGGCAACCGACCGACCGGTCAACGGGTAATTGGAAATGCTGATGAACTCGAAAAGCTTCGTAGGGATTTGGAACGAGCAATAAAATCTGAAAATTATGAACAGGCTGCCTTGCTTCGGGATAAGATTCGTGACATCGAAGCAGCCTTTGAAGCACAGGCTGAAGCGTAGGGCGTACGGTGTGGCGAGTAGAGCGTGGCGTGTGGAGTAATCGCCAACGCTTTACGCGCTACTCCATACGATTTGGAGGAATCAGAGAGAGAATTTAAATAAAGTTCGGATTAAAATTTAAGTTTAAAGACTATAAAAAGGATATGGCGGGTAAACAGAAAAATGTCTCTTTCGATCCTCATTCAACGGGAAATGATATATCCAGCCAGGGAACCGATTCGCTGCTGGAACACGCTCCAAAGTGGCTGGATGGAAGCGGCAAGAATTCCGATATTGTCATCTCCAGTCGTGTGCGCCTGGCAAGAAACTTGAGCGATTACTCTTTTCCCAACCGGGCTCCAGCGAGGGTTTTAAACCAGGTACTATCAACTGTTAAAGATTGTTACAGCAAAAATGTTGGTTCGAAAGATTCAATATTTTTCAATATTAGCGAGCTGGACGAATTGGATCGGCAATTTTTAATGGAACGTCGACTGATCAGTCCCGAAATGATTAAATTGGATAGACCGTGTGGTCTCATCATTGGCAAGAATGAGTTGATCAGTATTATGATCAATGAGGAGGATCACCTGCGGATTCAGTCCATCCAATCGGGATTGGCGGTAGACAAAGCCTGGCAATTAATTCGTCGTATCGATGATGCCTTAGCCGATGGGCTTGATTTTGCTTTTTCTGAGCAGTTTGGTTATTTAACGGCTTGCGCAACAAATACCGGAACCGGCATACGGGCTTCGGTGTTTATTAATCTTCCAGCACTTGCCATCGCTGAAAAGATTGATAAGATCATTCATGAAGTCGCACCAAGTGAAGTGGCTATTCGAGGCTTCTACGGCGAAGGCAGCGATATCCTGGGCAATATTTTCCAGGTTTCCAATCAACTCACGTTGGGTCGGACTGAACAGTCGATTATCAATCGTATTCATAATATGGCTGAACAACTGATTTCATTTGAGCTAAATGCCAGGGAAGAATTACTAAACAAAAATTCGATTGTTGTTGAGGATAAGGTTGCTCGCGCAGTTGGGACTTTAAAATACGCGAAAATCTTACCTTCAATTGAAAGCATCCCCCTCTTATCACTATTAAGATTGGGAATGGCCCTGGATTTAATTGATTTCATCGATGAGAAGATAATAAATGAGCTACTGGTATTGATTCAACCAGCCCACTTACAGAAATTGCATGGAACAAGTCTGAATTCTCGTGATCGGGATGTTTTAAGGATAAAATTAATAAGAAAAAGATTGGATTTTTAAAATATATTTTGTATGTTAGGTAGGTGAGTGGTTAGTCGTGAGTAGTTAGTGGTTAGTAGTTATTGGTGGGTTATTAACTTTTTACCAGTCACCAATCGACTATTCACTACTCACCAATCTACCGCTCACCAGGAGTAATGAGTCGATTTTAAGGAGATAGAGCTGATGAAAAAAAATTTTTCCAGTCGTGTACAGATTGTGATTCAATATTCTCGTGAAGAAGCGTTGCGCCTGGGACACGATTACATTGGGACGGAACATTTATTATTGGGATTAATTCGAGAAGGAGAAGGCATTGCCATTGAAATTTTAAGAAATTTAGGGTGTGACCTGGATGAAGTTAAAAAGTCTGTTGAGGATGCGGTTAGAACGACCGGTGATACAATGACAATAGGAGATATTCCGCTGACCAAACGGGCTGAAAAGATTCTGAAAATGGCATACATGGAAGCTGAGCGATATAAATCTGGTGTTACCGGAACCGAGCACCTGCTGCTAGCATTGGTCAGGGAGCGAGAAGGAGTGGCAGCCCAGGTTCTTTTATCTTTTGACGTGACTTATGAATTGGTAAAAGAGGAGCTTGAGAATATTTTACGCGGCACCCCGACAGTGAAAAAAGGTGGGCAAAAACGGTCTAAAACACCGGCACTGGATCATTTTGGACGTGATCTCACTGAACTGGCGCGAAAAGGAGATTTAGATCCAATTATTGGGCGGGATGACGAGATTCAGCGCGTCGCTCAAATTTTGAGTCGAAGAAAGAAAAATAACCCGGTGCTGATTGGCGAGCCCGGCGTTGGAAAAACAGCCATTGCAGAAGGATTGGCGTTGCGGATTATTGCCAAACAGGTTCCTCGCATATTGCATAATAAAAGAGTGGTAACGCTCGATCTCGGTTCAATCGTGGCAGGAACCAAATACCGCGGTCAGTTTGAAGAGCGCATGAAAGCCATCATGAACGAGCTGGTTCGAGTCAAAGAAGTTATTCTGTTTATTGACGAATTACATACCATTGTGGGGGCAGGAGGGGCTTCCGGCTCGCTGGATGCTTCGAATATGTTTAAACCGGCTTTGGCGCGAGGCGAGCTGCAATGTATCGGCGCAACAACGCTGGACGAATATCGCATGTATATCGAGAAGGATGGCGCTTTAGAACGAAGATTTCAGAAAATCATGGTCGATCCACCTTCGGCTGATGAAACGATTGAAATTTTAGAAGGATTGAAAGAGCGATATGAAACGCATCACCAGGTTAAATATAATAATGCTGCGATTAATGCCACGGTTCGGTTGTCGGAACGATATATTACTGATAAGTATTTGCCGGATAAAGCCATTGATGTGCTTGACGAAACCGGGGCTATGGTTCACCTGGCAAACATTGTTGTGCCAAAGGAGATCGTAGCGTTTGAAGAACAGATTAAAAAAGTACAGGACAAGAAAGACGCTGTTATCAAAGCCCAGGAGTTTGAACAGGCGGCGATTTACCGGGATCAAGAAAAAAGACTCATTCGCAAGCTTGAGCTCGCAAAGAAAGAATGGCAGGATAGTGAAACCGAAACCATAGCAACAGTGACTGAACCCGACATTGCTGAAGTCGTTTCCATGATGACCGGGGTCCCGGTGCAAAAAGTTGCCCAAACCGAATCCGATAAGTTGCTGGGTATGGAGGATGAATTAAAGAAGCGAATTGTGGGACAGGATAAAGTGATCACCATGCTTTCAAAAGCCATCCATCGAACCCGGGCGGGATTAAAAGATCCCAATCGACCGATTGGCTCGTTCATCTTTTTAGGACCTACCGGGGTTGGAAAAACCCAGTTAGCCAAAGATCTGGCGACCTACCTGTTTGAAGATGAAGATGCGCTCATTCGTATCGATATGTCAGAATACATGGAAAAATTCGCCGTGTCTCGACTAATTGGCGCTCCCCCAGGCTATATCGGTTACGAGGAAGGCGGTCAGTTGACTGAAAAAGTCAGGCGTCACCCCTATTCAGTTGTGCTGTTCGATGAGATTGAAAAAGCTCACCCGGATGTGTTCAATATTTTGCTGCAAATTTTAGACGAGGGTCGAATTACCGACAGCCTGGGCAGGAAAATTGATTTCAAAAACACCATTCTGATCATCACATCAAATATAGGCGCCCGACAGATTCGACATGGCGGTGGAATTGGATTTGCAAGAGATGATGAAAAAAGCGATTATGACACCATGAAAAATCGCATCATGGATGAGGTCAAGCGGATATTTAATCCCGAATTCATCAATCGCGTCGATGAAATCGTGGTCTTCCGTCATTTGAATCAGCAAGACATGGTGAAAATTGTGGACATCGTTGTCGAAGAGATGCTGGATAAGGTTTCGGATCGCAATATCGAAATTCTTTTAACAAAAGGCGCCAGAGAATTCATTGCTGAAAAAGGATTCGACCCGGTTTTTGGCGCCCGGCCGTTGAAGCGAACCATTCAAAAGTATATCGAAGATCCCATCGCCGAAGAGATTCTGCGGGGCAATTTCTCAGATGGCAGTCGAATTCAGGTGAAGAAAAAAGGCGATGAGCTGGATTTCAATGAGATTGGACGACGTGAGCCTTATATAATCGACGCAGGGGAAGAATCGATGAATGAGGTTGAGAGTTAAAATCTTTCGATAAGTTTTGTAACAAGTATTTTTTTAATATGAAATAAAAAATCCATCACAAATCATGATGGATTTTTTTTTCTTGTTTTTAAAAAACTAATATTTTATATTTGAAAAGAAACAAAAAAGTAATAAAAACATACCAGAAAAAAGAAAAGTGAGCAACATGAATATTCAAAAACTAATTTCAAATTTGTTATTGGTCATTTCGGTTATTTGCGCTTTCAACTCTTCTTGCAAAAAAAAATCTGAACAGAAACAATTAGATCAAAAAGTATTCATCCCGGTCTATTGTGATGTGGTGACTTATGCCGACCTGTTAGACGCTAAGACCCGGGACGCCTTTGTAGATAGCGTCTTAAATCAATATCAAATCACTCGTGAACAGTTTCAAGCTACCGTAGACGCCTATTCCCGGGATAAAAAAAAGTGGGAAAAAATAATGACCAAAATTGTTGAGGAACTGGAGCGAAGGGAGAAAGAATTGGGAACTAAAACTGACTCTACATCTACACGATCAGAAAAACCGGGATCGATCAAGCCAAGGCAAAAACAAGATGAATAGAACGGATTTAACTGATCGAACAGATTTAGACGGATTCAGTGCTATTATATTATCCAGGGAAATCCGTTCTAATCTGTTTAATCTGGTTAATTCGCGTTCTATAATCTTTTTGGTTCTGGCTTTTCCTGGTTGGGATTATTATACTCGAAGGAGTTAAAGATGAACTTTGATTTAAAAAAAATATGGCACGTAATTAAAAATATATTGACAATCATCACTAAAAAATTATATTGTTAACTGTAATGGTAAACATAAGATAAAAGAACCTTTCTTAAAGAGGAAATATCAAGAAATCTTTAACGATCAGAATTGGTATTTATAGACCCTATATTAGCGCCGAAATACTAAAACCATCGAATGAGTGGATGGTAATTGACCTTTTAATTGATACTGGTGCAGATGAGACATTTCTTTACTTTAGTTTTATAAAGAAATTAAATCTTAATACAGAGGGAATTGATGTAAGAGATGATGTTGGGGGCGTGGGGGGATCAGGAATTCCTTATTCTATTGCAAGCAAATTAAAATGACAGCTTCCCATGAAATTCTTAATTCGAAAGATTATAGTTATGCTCTTTTCAATGCTTCACCTTCTTTTAGAAAGCCTCTCAACCCAATTCATCTGAACTGAATAAAAAAAATTCCAAAATTTTAAAAAAATTACTTGACTTTTCAACTTTGAAAGTTTGGCACTGGATTTGGCTTAATGACCATCATGGTTGGCTCAGAACGTGGTTTTGTCAGTAGAGATTCGGCAGCAGCACGGACGTTAAAGATGCTTACTTTTTTACAAGATTCCTGTACTCGTTATCACGGCGCCTGGGCGCACTGGATTAATGGCGCTACTGGCGAAACAGTTCCATTTAGCACTTATGACGATGGCGGCGATCTGGTCGAAACAGCCTACTTGATTCAGGGCGTGCTTACTATCCGTAATTATTACACATTAGACAATCCAATCGAGAATGAAATCCGCATCAGGGCCACCGAGATGTGGGAAACTGTGGAATGGGATTGGTACCGCCGTTTTCCAGATGGATTGGTAATTTTCTGGCACTGGTCTCCAAATCATGAATGGCGGATGAATATGCCAGTCAAGGGATTTAATGAAGCCATGATCGTGTACCTTCTTGCCATTGCATCTCCCACGCATCCAGTTCCTGCCAATCTTTATTATGATGGCTGGGCAAGCAATCCTGGTTATGTGAATGGAAATAGTTATTATGGCTATAAACAATGGGTAGGACCGCCTTATGGAGGTCCTCTCTTCTTCACCCATTACTCTTTCCTGGGATTCGATCCTCGGAATAAGTCGGATAACTTCTGCAATTATTTTGAAAACAATAGAAATATCTCCTTGATTCATCGAGCCTATTGCATTGAAAATCCCCTGCATCATACCGGGTACGATTCCCTGGTATGGGGGCTCACAGCCAGTTATAATCCCTGGGGGTATAGCGCTCATGAACCTCACAATAATGATAATGGCACCATCACACCGACGGCAGCAATCAGCGCCATGCCATATACACCGCAGGAATCCATTGCAACGTTAAAGCATTTTTATTATACTTACGGACCTCGATTATGGGGCGAATTCGGTTTCAGAGATGCATTTAACCTGGATCAGGATTGGTTTGCTAAAATTTACGTGGCTATCGATCAGGGGACTATCGCTCCCATGATTGAAAATTATCGGACTGGTCTCTGCTGGGAAAAATTTATGGCTAATCCAGAAATTCCACAAATGTTGGATGCCACTGGCTGGACGGCAATAAATGTTGATGAAAAAACAAATCAAATTGCTCGCACTTTTGAATTGAAACAAAATTATCCCAATCCATTCAATAGTGAAACGGTAATCCGATTCAATCTGCCAGAAACACGGTCTGTGAGGTTCGAAATTTATAATCTTCTGGGTCAAAAGGTATTATCCATTTATACGAATAAAAAAATGATGGCAGGCGAACATAAGATAATAATTAAAGCTGATGATCTTCCATCGGGAATTTATTTATACCGTCTTCAAGCAGGTGATTATGTAAAAAATAAAAAAATGATATTAATAAACTAAATTGAAGTTGTAACAATAATATTAGCACTACTTAGCCACATAATGTTTGAGTTGTCATTCCTGCAATCTTTTATGCAGGAATCTCATCATTTTCCGCAGAGGATTCCCGCAAAAAACATGCGGGAATGACAGCTTCTTGGTGGGAAATGTAACGACCATAAGTAAAATTAATAATCTGACTAAGTAGTATTAGAAATTCATTCAATACTCTTTAAAAATGATTTACAATGTGCTTTTGATGAAGTGAGGGGTTCTGCAAGCTCTTAAATCTCTTTCCCTCGTGGTATAATATCCTCATCAAAAAAAAAATCAGAATACTATGGGACAATTATCTCGTCCTAAATTATTTTATCGAATTAACAAAATAAAAGTGATTGAATTTGTATTAAAATGAATTGGAGATACACAATTGGATTTTGCATCGAGACGATATGATTCTTTTAAGACTAAATATGGTTATTTCTCTGAAGATGGTTATGAATTTATCATTACACGACCTGATACGCCTCGCCCCTGGACCAATGTTATTTCGAATGGTGATTTTGGACTGGTCATCAGCCAGGCAGGCGGTGGATTCTCATGGAGGACCCATGTGAATTTGAATCGATTGACCCGTTGGAACCAGGATTTGATTCGAGATGACTGGGGCAAATGGCTTTATTGCCGTGATCTGGAAACGGGTAGTTTTCGCTCATTAGCTTACCAGCCTGTTCAGGCGGAATATAAAAAATACCAGGTACGACATGGATTAGGTTATACCATTTTTGAACAGCAGTTTGATGATCTGGCGACCAAGTGGACGATTTTTGCTGCAGTCGATCAGCTGCTGGAAATCTGGATTTGCAAGCTAAAAAATTTAACAAATCATCAAAAAAAATTTCAATTATCTTCCTATCTTGAATGGAACCTGGGAGCAGCACCGGATACACATCGAGAATTTCATAAACTTTTTATCGAAACTTGTTTAAACGCCGATCTGAAAGCGATCCTTGCTACGAAAACCCTTTGGGAAGTTCCCACCAGTAGAGGCCATTGGAACACTGAATGGCCCTTCATTGGATTCCATGCAATTAGCAATAAGATAAGCGGCTGGGATACCAGCAAAGATGTGTTAATCGGACGTCATGGTACTTTTCAGCAGCCAAAAGGAATCTCGAAAGGCAATTTTTCAACTACCGATGGACGCTTTGAGGATGCTGCTGCTTCACTGGCAACGGATTTAATACTTCAACCAGGTGAAGAAAAGACGGTTATTTTTGTGCTGGGAATGGAAGATCGCCACGATGGATTGGCAGAAACTGAACAAGTTGTCCCATTGATTCAAAAATATTGCAATGAAAAAACTGCCCTTTCCGAACTGAACAAGGTGAAAGATTTCTGGCAGGATTTAATTCATCGAGTTTATATCGAAACACCGGAACCATCGCTGGATTTGTTGACTAATATCTGGTTAAAATACCAGGGGATTTCGGCGCATCTTTGGGCTCGGACTGGATACTATCAGCAATCGGGCGCTTATGGCTATCGAGATCAACTGCAATCCCAGCAAATCTGGTTGCCAATCCATCCGCCTCGTATGCTGGATCAAATCAAGCTCAATGCCCGACATCAATTTCAAAAAGGGACAGTTTTACACTGGTGGCACCCGATCACTGAGCAGGGGCATCAGACGGATATGACCGATGATCTGCTCTGGTTGCCTTATATGCTGAATTGTTATTTGCTTGAAGTTGGCGATTATTCCTGTTTAAAAGAAATCGTTCCCTTTTATGATGAAGGTGAAGCCACCCTGCAAGACCACTGCACCAGGGCAATCGATACTGTTTTGAATCGTTTCAGTGACAGGGGACTGCCGCTAATTGGAGCAGGCGATTGGTGCGATGGCTTTAGTGCAGTAGGATTGGATTGGAAGGGCGAGAGCATCTGGCTGGGCATGTTTCTTTATGACATTTTGATCAGTTGGGCCGATATTTTAGAAAAATATAGCCCAATGAAAAATGCAAGCTTGGCACAAGAATATCGAGATCGGGCGCAAAGATTGAAAGAAGCGTTGAATACTCATGGCTGGAATGGACGCTGGTACATCGCCGCCACCAAAGATGATGGCACACTGATTGGCGATCCATCCCAGGATGAATGTAAAATTTATCTCAATTCCCAAACCTGGGCAATCATCTCCGGTGTGGCAGAAGGAAAGCGTCGGGAGCAGGTTGCACGTGCGATCTTGCAACATCTCGAATCTGATAACGGTTTGATGCTTTATTATCCTGCTTTCAGAAAATCAGATCCTTATATCGGCTACATCACTCGATATGCGCCAGGCTTGAGGGAGAATGGCGGTGTCTATACACATGCCGCCACCTGGGGCGTGCAGGCATTGGCACAATTGGGCTGGGCTGATGATGCCTTTCGGATTTGTTCCAAATTAAATCCCATCCTGCAATCCCAAAAAGATCCCGATCGTTATGTGGCTGAACCGTACTGTCTGCCAGGAAATAT